>JAIRNQ010000063.1 GCA_031257955.1 Deltaproteobacteria bacterium
AATTCATTTTTAGTCTCAGTTAATATACAAAATGTAGAAAAAATTAGCATAAACGCTAGAAAAATTACTGATAGTGCAATAGAACAATAATAAAATATTATTTTCTTTTTTGAAAGGCATTGTTCAGATTTATATTCATAATTGGTCATTAATTTCCCTTTCAAGGAATAACAACCTCTCCCGCCCGCCACGACTCCGAGGACCCGCGCCGGATTCCGGAGCTCACGAGAAGCACTCCAGGCAGTTGCGTTCGTTTTGGGGATCGCCCACGGCTTTTAGGAGGCCCTTTTCGGAGAGGTAGAGAAGGCTGTCCACGCCCAGGGTTTGGCCGATTTGCTCCACGGTCATGCTGGAGGCGATGAGTTCCTTGCGGATGGAGGTGTCGATGCCGTAGTTGCAAGACTGGGTTATGGGGGGCGAGGAGACGCACATGTGCACCTCCCGGGCGCCGGCCCGGCGGACCAGGGAGACTATGCGGGCGCTGGTGGTGCCGCGGACGATAGAGTCGTCGATGAGGACGACCCGCCGCCCGTCCAGGTTGGCCCGGACCGGGTTGAGTTTCATTTCCACCGTGGTCTCGCGGCTAAGCTGGTGGGGCATGATAAAACTCCGCCCCACGTAACGGTTTTTGATGAGGCCCTCGAGATAGGGCAGGCCGCTTTCCTCGCTAAAGCCCAAGGCGGCGGTGATGCCGGTGTCCGGGACCGGGATGACGATGTCGGCTTGGCGGCCCTTGAACTGCTTGGCCAGCTCGCGGCCCATCTCGAAGCGGCTCTTCCAGACGCTAAGGCCGTCCAGGACGCTGTCGGGCCGGGCGAAGTAAATGTATTCGAAGACGCAGGCCGAGAGTTTGTCGGCCCGGTCGAAGATGGTGGATCTTGGCCCGTCCCGGTCGATGGTAATCATCTCGCCGGGTTCGGCGTCCCGGACAAACTCGGCCTTTACCGCGTCCAGGGCGCAGCTCTCCGAGGCCAGGATGTAGCCGCCTTCCGGGAGCCGGCCCAGGCAAAGGGGGCGATAGCCCTTGGGATCCCGGACGCCGATGAGGCGATCCGGGAGGAGGATGACCAGGCTGTAGGAACCGGTTACCTGCCTGAGGGTGGCGGCGATGGCCTCTTCGGCGTTTTCGCGGTTGGCCTTGGCCATCCGGTTGAGCATGACCTCGCTGTCGGTCTGGGTCTGAAAGAGGCAGCCCTCGGCCATCATGGCCGTCTTGATCTCCGCGGCGTTGGTCAGGTTCCCGTTGTGGGCCAGGCCCACGAAGCCGCCCGGCGAGTAGGCGAACAGGGGCTGGACGTTACAGTTCAGGCTCCCGCCGTAGGTGGAGTAGCGCACGTGTCCGATGGCGGCGTGGCCGTCGAGGGTGGGCCGGCCCTGGCGGAAAGCCTCGGTCAGAAGGCCCATGCCCTTTATGGAATCGATGTGCAGGCCGTTGGTGACCGAGATGCCGGCGCTTTCCTGGCCCCGGTGCTGAAGGGCGAAGAGGGCCAAGTAACACAGATCGGCTATGTGTTCCACCCCGGGGGCCCACAGGCCCACCACGCCGCACTCCTCGTGCCAACGGTGGGGAGAGTAAGGGGCGGCCCGCCAGGACTCGGCTTGGCCGGATCGGGGCTGGGGCGCGGCCATAAGGCTCGGGGTTGGGGCGCCAAATCCCTGGGCGGCAGGTAAGGCGGCCGCCCAGGCGGCCCTTGGGGGGCGCCGGGGGCAAAGGCTGGGCGAATTTTGGCAAACGGGGCTTTGGCCCCCGTGGGGGCCGAGTCTTGGCGTGGACATTTAAAAACCTATGCGCCCTAAAGGGCGGCGGCCCTGGGCAGGGCCTCGGACCAGGCTTTGAGTAGAAACCTTAAATCGACTTTTAGTCGCTGCCGACCGTGGGTCACGGCGAGGTCCGGCCCTTCGGTGACCCGGCCAACCAAGCCATGGCTAAGCCGGCTTTGGTTAAGCGAGGCCAGGACGGCCTCGAGGTTTTCCGGGGCCAGGCTTATCAAGACCCGGGATTGGCTCTCCCCGAAAAGTAGGGCGGCCGTGGACACGGGGGACTCCACGGTCAGGCTGGCCCCCAGGCCCAGGGTGAAGCAGCACTCGGCCAAGGCCACGGCCAGCCCGCCCTCGGCCAAATCGTGGGCCGAGGCCAGATACGACTTGGCGGCGGCTTCGACCAGAAAGTCGTTGAGCCTGGCCGCCGTTTCCAGATCCAGGCTGGGGACGGGGCCCTCGTCCCGGCCGGTCAGAAGGTGGTGGACCTCGCTGGCCCCCAGCTCTTCCTTGGTCTGCCCCACCAAAACGATCAGATGGCCGGGCCGCTTAAAGTGGTGGGTAAGCCGGAAGCTTATGTCCTCTATCACCCCGATCATGCCTATGGTCGGGGTGGGGAAGATGGCCTTCCCGTCGTATTCGTTGTAAAAGCTGACGTTGCCGCCGGTGACCGGGGTCCCCAGGGCCTTAGCCGCCTCGGCCAGACCGTCGGTGGCTTTGACGAACTGCCAATATATTTCCGGGTTTTCGGGATTTCCGAAATTCAGGCAGTTGGTCAGGGCCAGGGGCTTGGCCCCGACGACGGCCACGTTCAGGGCGGCTTCGGCCACGGCTATGGCCGCGCCCAGACGGGGGTCCAGATAGACGTAGCGGGCGTTGCAGTCGGAGCTTAGGGCCAGTCCCCGGCGACTGCCGGGCAGGCGCAGGAGGGCGGCGTCCCCGCCGGGCCTGACGACGGTGTTCAGGCCCACCATGTGGTCGTATTGTTCGTAGACCCATTTCCGGGAGCACAGATTGGGCGAGGCCAAGAGCCGGCACAAAAGATCCGACCAGTCGCCGTATTCCCGGGCCGGCGAGAGATCGGCCCCTTGGGCCGCCCGGTGGTAGGCCGGCTCGGAGAAGGGGCGCTCGTAAACGGGTACCTTGTCGGTCAAATAGGCCGCCGGTACCGCGGCCAGGACCCGATCCCCGCGCCTCAGGGTAAAGAGGCCGTCGTCGGTGACTTTACCGATGGGGACGGCCAGAAGGTCCCACTTGTCGAAAACGGCCTGTATGGCCTCGGCCTTGGCGGGCTCGACCACCAAAAGCATGCGCTCCTGGGATTCCGAGAGCATGATCTCCCAGTCCAGTAGGCCCTCTTCCCGAAGCGGGACCAGATCCAGGTCCATGTACAGCCCGCTCCCGGCCCGGCCGGCCATCTCGGCCCCGGAAGAGGTCAGTCCGGCCGCCCCGAGATCCTGCAGGCCCACCACCAGATTCTTTTCCAATATCTCCAGGGTGGCCTCCATGAGGAGCTTTTCCATGAAGGGATCGCCCACCTGGACGTTGGGCCTCTTGTCGCGGTCCTGATCGCTCAGTTCTTCGGAGGCGAAGCTGGCCCCCTTGATGCCGTCCCGGCCCGTCCTGGCCCCCACCAGCATGACCGAGTTGCCGACCCCGGCGGCTTGGCCCCGGTAAATCTTGTCGGCCTTCATCAGCCCCAGGCACATGGCGTTGACCAAGGGGTTGCCCCGGTAAGAGGGATGAAAATACACGTCGCCGCCGACGGTGGGGATGCCCATGCAGTTGCCGTAGCCGCCTATCCCGGCCACCACCCCGCCCAGGAGCCTTTTAACCCGGTTGTCGGCCGGATCGCCAAAGCGGAGGCTGTTGAGGGAGGCGATGGGCCTGGCCCCCATGGCGAAGATGTCCCGGATTATGCCCCCGACCCCGGTGGCCGCCCCCTGGTAGGGTTCTATGGCCGAGGGGTGGTTATGGCTCTCCATCTTGAAAGCGGCGGCCAAACCGTCGCCCAGGTAGACCACCCCGGCGTTTTCTCCCGGCCCCTGGAGGACTTGGGGTCCCTGGGTGGGCAATTTGCGCAATTGGGCTTTGGAGTTTTTGTAGCCGCAGTGTTCCGACCACATGACCCCGAACAGGGCCAGCTCCAGATAATTGGGCACCCGGCCCATAAGGCCCAAAATCAGCTCGTATTCGCTTTCGGCGAGATTATGCTCTAGCCAGGGCTTGGGGCTGTCCGTCAAAATCACAGGCCTCCCTTTAAGGTTTGGAGGATGGAGGTGAAGAGGGCCCGGCCGTCGGTCCCGCCCAGATCTTCCTCGGCCAGCCGTTCCGGGTGTGGCATCATGCCCAAAACGTTTCCGCGCCCGTTGACGATTCCGGCCACGTTGTCCTGCGACCCGTTGGGGGCGTCTTCCGGGGAAACGGTCCCGTCGGGGGCGCAGTAACGGAAGACCACCCGGTCGGAGTCGTTGAGGGCCTTCAGTTCCGAGGCTTTTAGGCTGTAGCCGCCCTCGCCGTGGGAGATGGGGATCTTTAGGACTTGGCCCCGGCGATAGTCGCCGGTAAAAGCCGTCCGGTCGTTTTCCACCCGCAGGTGGACGTCCAGGCAAAGGTACAAGAGGTTTTTGTTGCGATTTAGGGCCCCGGGCAAGAGTCCGGCCTCGGTGAGGATCTGGAAGCCGTTGCAAATGCCCAATATGAGGTTCCCCCGCTTGGCCAGCCTGACGATCTCGCCCATGATCGGGGAGAAGCGGGCGATGGCCCCGCAGCGCAGGTAATCGCCAAAGGAAAAGCCCCCGGGCACTATGACCAGATCGTAGTTGGGCAGGCTCGTTTCCTTATGCCAGACCAGATCGGCCGTAAGTCCGGTCACGGCCTTCCAGCTCCTGACGTTGTCCTGGTCGCAGTTGGAGCCCGGAAAGACGACCACCGCCGCCTTGGCGCTCACGTCAGTGGCTCCAGGGTCAGGCTGTAGTTTTCCATATTGGGGTTGGCCAGAAGCCGGTCGGCCCAGTCGTTGGCCGCCTTGGCGGCCTCTTGGGCGTCCGGGCTTTCCAGCACCAGCTCGATGAGCTTGCCGACCCGGATGGAACTGACGTTGTCGTGCCCCATGGATTTGAGGGCCCGCTCCAGGGTGGCCCCTTGGGGGTCCAGGACGCTGGGTTTGAGCATGACTTTGACGTTAGCCTTAAATTTCATGGGCAAAAACGTAGGCCGCGCCTACGGCCTCCTTCCAAAGCGTCAAAAATAACGATAATCGTTTCCCGGCCACCGGCCCGCTGGCCGGCCAACCGACCAAAATCGTCCGTCCGGCCGAAGGGCCTAGACCTTCGGGCCCCCGGCGAGGCGATCGTGGATTTCCTGGTAAGCCTCCTCGACCTCGCCCAGGTCGCGCCGGAAGCGGTCCTTGTCCAGTTTCAGGTTGGTTTCGCTGTCCCAGAAGCGGCAGGTGTCCGGGGATATTTCGTCGCCCAGTAGGATTTCCTCGTCGCTCTTGCCGTACTCCAGCTTAAAATCGACCAGCTTGACCTTGCGGTCCAAGAGGTGCTTTAGGAGGATGGAGTTGATTTTTAGGCTCTGGGCGGCCAGGAAGGCCAGCTCCTCCGGGGTGGCCAAACCCAAAGCGGCCACGTGGTAATCGTTTATGAGCGGATCGCCCAGCTCGTCGCTTTTATAATAGAATTCGACCACGGGCGAGGGCAGGATCTTCCCCTCGGCCCAACCCAGGCGCTGGGACAGGCTGCCGGCGGCGACGTTTCTGACCACGACCTCAATCTGGATGATTTTCAGTTTTTTGACCAGCATGCTCCTCTCGTCGATCCGCTTGAGGTAATGGCTTTTAACCCCGTTGGATTCCAAGAGTTCGAAAAACAGCGAGCTTATGGCGTTGTTGAGTATGCCTTTGGAAGTTATCTGCCCCTTCTTGGCCCCGTTAAAGGCCGTGGCGTCGTCCTTAAAGTAGACCTCGACCTCGTAAGGGTGGGGGGTCTCGAATATTTTTTTGGCCTTGCCTTCGTATAACAGTTTACCGCCCATGTTTCACCTAAAATCGCGGCCAAGTCCCTGGCCGGAACTGTCGCCCCGGGAGGCGCCCGGGCGCCCCAAGGGACGAGAAAACGCCTGCCCGGGAAAGCCCGGCGGCGGGGTTATCGCTTAACCGACAAGGCGGCCCTTTCATGCCCGCCCGGCCGCCGCCGGCCGGCTTGGGGACGGAAAAAAGACCGCCCCGCCTCCGGGCCATCGTCAAATGGGCTCTCGCCGTCTCGCCGGAAATCCTGAGTCCGTAATAACATGTTTTTAGGGATTTTCTGGATTATTAAGTTGATAACGCAGGTAATGTAAAATTTTTGGGGGAACATAGCTAAAAATACGTGCCACCGGCTTGGTAACCGGTGGGGACACGCGCCTTAAACGGGGGGCCCCCGGCGCGGCGAATCCCAGTGACAATAAGTATTATAAGCCCCCAGACGAAAAAAACAAGTAGCGAACTCAACATTTTTTTTGCTCACTTGGATTGTTGTTGATTAAACAAAACTCGCTTATAACCGTAGGCCCAATGATATCTCAATTTATAATCCAATAACGACAAATCTAGCCCCATAGGCCACCGGTCTGCCGGCCGGCCCGGCCGCTCGGTCCTCGGGCCCCCTCGGTTCCCGGCCGTCCCATCGGCTGTGGCCCTGGCTAAATTATCGCCCACGGCGGCAAATACCCGAACATTTTTGGCCAATAATTAAAACGTTAGCCAAAAGTTCACTAAATTAACCCCATTATCCCTTAACCTTCGCCGTATCTTACCCGTAACCTCCGGACCAATCGGCAGATATCAAGGCCATAATTCAATATCGCCATATTTATCATTTTGATTGCGCCGCATTTAATTGATAATTTACCTGGGCAACCGTCCCAGGGCCGACCCAGGGCCAGCCCTGGCCCGCTTAGGGGGCCCAGAACCTTCCAAGGCATTCTAAGGGACTCCATGAGCCACTCCCGGACGCGTATATTACCGGCCAGCCCGCCCAGGCCCCCTGAGAGCCACGCGGGGCGATCCGCGGGCCTAGCCGCGGTCACCCTAGCCACTCGGGCCAACCCTGGCCTCAGAGAAGCTCTCAGGGGCATCCACGGGCCTTCCAGAGAGACGCCTCACCTCCCGGCCAACCCTGGCCCGCTTAGGGCGCCCAGAACCTTCCAAGGCTTTCTAAGGGCCTCCATGAGCCACTCCCGGACGCGTATATTACCGGCCAGGCCGCCCAGGCCCCCTGAGAGGCACGCGGGGCGATCCGCGGGCCTTGCCGCGGCCACCCTAGTACCTTGTATCGTTAATTTTTTCGGTTTTATGGGTCTGGGCAGTAACCCCGCATTTTTTAGGGTTTAGCACAATTCACATCATCCAAGCGGTTTTTTGGATAAAGCCGCCTTAACTTTATACGTGCATCAGTTT
>JAIRNQ010000368.1 GCA_031257955.1 Deltaproteobacteria bacterium
GGCCATAGTGGACATCGCCAAGCGGTCGGGCCGGGGGGACGGCACTTCCAGCAACCAAATGGGGACTTCCAGCCAAGGAAATTTTATCGATCCCGGCAAGGTCCCATACTACGCCCAGATCAGGGACATCGTCCGCTCAAACTGGATACCGCCGGGCACGGCTTTCGCCCCCAACCTGACGGTGCAATTCATCGTGGTCATCCAACCCAATGGCCGTATTTCCGGCAAAAGGCTAAGGCAATCCAGCGGTGACCCTGAATACGACCGGTCCGTGGAATTGGCCATCGAGCGCTCGGTGTTTCCGCCGCTGCCGCCGGCCTTCGAGGGTAGGGCCGATAACCCGGTCATGGCCTTCCTCTGCTCGTATCTTTACCGTCAATAACCCTGGCCAGGCCACAAGCAAGGCCCAGTAGGGCCAAGCTGGCCCCGTAGGGCTTTAGCGGGCTTTGACGCATGTTCGCCATGGCCGCCACGTGTGCCCGGCCAAACGGGCTCGGGGCGGTTGGCAGGCCAAGGCCGCGTTTTAATTACTACTGGAGGACTGGAAGATGTTTCTGGGCGTTGACGTGGGCGGAACCCACACGGATGCTGTCCTCCTGGAGGAGGCCCCCGACAACCGAGCCAAACCCCTGGACGCCGCCAAGGCCAAGACGGGGAAAAGGGTCATCGAAAGCCTTACCGCCATCTTTGACGATCTCTTGGCCGGCGATCGGGCCGGCAAGCTAACCAGGCTGACCGTCTCTTCCACCTTGGGCCTAAACAGCCTACTGACCGGGACGGCCGATCCAGTGGGGATCATGGCCACCGGTGGGCCCGGTCTGGAGCTGGACCCCGGGGACTGGGGCCCGCTATACGCTTCCTTGACCGGACAGCAAGACCACCGGGGGCACGTCTTGGAACCGGTCGATACGGTCGAGGCCTTGGTCACGGCCAAGGACCTCTTGGCCAAAGGGGCCAAGTCTTTGGTGGTGGCCAGCAAGTTTGGCCCCAAGAACCCGGAACTGGAAGAGGCCATGCTCAAAGCGGCCAGCCAGGCAAGTTTTGGGCCGACCATGGCCGCCTCCAAGCTCTTCGGCGGGCTCAACTTTCCCAGGCGCCTGGGCGGGGCCGTACTAAACGCCGCCGTGAAGACGCTCTATGACGCTTTCATAGACGATCTGGGCCAGATAGCCAAAAAACGCGGCCTTAAATGCCCGATTTACATACTCAAAGCCGACGGCGGGGTCATGGGCCTGGACGCGGCCAGGGAGCGGCCGGTTTTGGCTTTGGCCGCCGGCCCGGCGGCCAGCCTACTGGGCTTGTGGGCCCTTTCGGATCAGGATAGCCAAGACGACGTTTTGATGGTTGACATGGGCGGCACCTCGACCGATTTGGCCGTTATGAGCCGGGGCCATCCACTCCTGACCTCGGTCGGGTTGACCTTGGCCGGGCGTCCGACCCTGGTAAGGGGTTTGCTTACCCATTCCATCGCCTTGGGCGGGGACACGGATCTGGAACCGGAAGGCGGGCGGCTGGTACCCAAACCCAAGAGAAGGGGGCCGGCTTTGGCCCTGGACCCGGACGGCTTGGGCCAGAGGCCTCCCACCCTAACCGACGCCTTAAACGTCCTGGGCTATTGCGCCATAGGCGATCCGGCCATTTCCAAAAAAGCCCTCGAGGAAATCGCCCCCGGCCAGTCCGAGACTTTGGCCCGCCAAGCCCTAGAGACGGTGTTAACCAAGGTTAAAACCGAGGCCGAAGCTTTTGTCGAGCGGATCAACCAGCAGCCCGTCTATACGGTTAGCGATTTTTTGGTGGACTGGCGATTGGAACCCAAGCGGGCCGTGTTCTTGGGCGGTCCGGCCGAAACTTTGGCCCCATTGGCCGGCGACATTATGGGCCTTCCGGCCGTAGCCCCCTCGGGAGCGGCCACGGCCAACGCCCTGGGGGCCGCCCTGGCCCGGCCGACGGTGGAGGCGGAACTGTACGCCGATACCGACCACGGCCTCATGAGCGCCCCCACCCTCGGCAAACAAAGAAAGATTAATTCCTCTTACGATTTGGAGACGGCCAAGAGGGATCTCTTGGAACTCATGGGCGGAGGGAGCGATCTGAGGATCACCTCGGCCGAGAGTTTTTACCAGTTTCACGAATACGGAAGGGCCGGCAAAGTCATAAAAGTCACGGCCCAGAGCGCCCCGGGCTTGGTGGCCAGGCTCTCCTCCCTTGGCGGCGCCAAATAACTTAGCCGCCGGCCCAAGAATAACCCCGAGCGCCCGATTGGCCTAAATCGTTGGCCGCATGATTGGCCTCCCGATTGGCCCATCGGCCCAATGGCCAGCCCGGGAAAAACGCTTGGCCGTTGGCAAATTAACCGATTCAGTAACCCATGGGTGGATACTAAATCATCATTTTAGTTTTTATACCTGTCTTCGAGAGGCCTAAATGGACAAGCGCTTAGAAAAAACCCATCAACAAAACTCCGACAACGCTGAGACCAACCTTCTGGCCGATCCGGAAAGCGTCTTCGATTCCGAGCAAAACCGGGAAGCCATCCTACAGCTCAAAAGAATCGATGGGGCCATCCCCGGGGCCATGGAAGCCCTTTTGAGCCTGGCCCTTCCGGCCGGCTCCAGAAGGCACCAACCCAAGTCTTACGAGATTTACTCGGATATCAAACGGCACATAGACGCCGGCATGTCCATCATCGGCACCGCCAGGACGCTCAAGATTCCTTATTCGACGTGCCACTACTACACAAAAATGACCCCGGCCCAAGTGTCCGAGCTAAAAAAGCTGAGCGTTAACGCCAAATCGAAGGCTAAAAAGGCTTAGGGCGGGTCAGTGTCGCCAAAGCGCCATCGAGCGAACCTCTTACGTATTATGGGGAGTTCCCAAAAAAAGATGGTAGAAAAGCTTGCTTGGCTAATATTGAGCAACCGGCGTAAAAAACCTCTTTTTGGCGAGCGGAGTTCCCTAACGGCGTGACATTAATCGCCACAATTTAACGCCTCAAGCGAGTATAGGGTCTTTATCCGATCGTTCAATAATTTTTCGGGTAGGTTTTTCATGCAAGACTATGAAAGCAAACGGGCGTTGATTAACGAGATTAATAAGACTTCGGTCCTTTTCATTAAAGAATTTGATGGCATAGCTGAAGCCGACAAGGACATTCGGGTTAATCAAGTAGACCGCGCTCCGTCGGAAATGATAGCGTACCAACTCGGATGGATGGATTTAATCCGTGGCTGGGACAAAGACGAGTTGGCGGGTAAAGAGGTCATAACGCCCGCGCCCGGCTTAAAATGGAATCAGATGGGTGAAATGTATCAGAACTTTTATGAAAATTACCGCGCTTACACATTGGGGCAGTTGCGTGAAATGTTTACGGTAGCCGTAGGCGATTTGGTAGAATGGTTTAACGGTTTTACCGATGACGAAGTTTTTAAGCCGGGCGGCAGGAAGTGGGCCGCTTCAACGGCCTCTAACTGGCCGATTTGGAAATGGGTACACATTAACACCGTAGCCCCATTCAAGTCCTTT
Source organism: Deltaproteobacteria bacterium (assembly GCA_031257955.1). Lineage (GTDB taxonomy): Bacteria > Desulfobacterota > Desulfarculia > Adiutricales > Adiutricaceae > JAIRNQ01. The sequence continues at coordinate 3,523 of JAIRNQ010000368.1, forward strand.
CGCGGGAAAATTCGAAAATGGAAGAAAGTCCGCGATAGCCAGTGAATTGCTTGGCCGCCTTTCCCCCGTCCGGCACGGGCGTTGGCGGACTGTTGCCCAAAATTTGGAGATCTAAAATTTGGGGAGCCTTTCCCCCCTCCGGTGCCCGCTTACGGGCCTCGAGATAGTCCAAGCCCCTCTCACAAAGGGCCTTGGCCAGAGGAATCTGGCCAGTGGGAACTGGCCCGTGGAATCTGGGGTGCGATTACTTCGCGCGGTCCGTCACCAAACTACCCATCAAGGTTCATTTCCACCCACGGGCAACGGACGGGTTAATCGCCCGGACCCCGTCGCACCCTCCCATCGCCTCTCCCCAACCCTCCGCGTTTCAAGACTTACGCCCGTTTCCGCCTCAATGGTCCTTCGAATGGTTACGGTGGCACCATAATTGCATTCGATTATTGACGGCCATTTCCGATTGTTCGCGATATTTCACTCCAATGGTCGCAAGCGTCCCAAACTCCCCCGCCAGGGTCTCGATTTTGCCATTATTTGGCACCAACGGTCCCGCCCGCTTAGCCGCCTGGCCGGGGGCCAAGCCCCCGGCCGGGACGGGTGGGGGAGGCAGGAAAAGGGCAGAATCATCGTTATTTTTTTACTATTTTTGAGAAAACCTATACGAAATATTGCGTTTGTGGCAATATATTAGACGGACAAAATTTACCTTGAAAAATAATACCTTGAGGGATATAATGCTTAAGATCATCAAGTGCCAACTTAAGCCCAAGTTGGGCGGGCCTCGATCGCAAAGTCACCGTTTCTGCATCGCCGGCTAAGGAAAAGATAGTATTTACGCCAAATCGCCACCCATATCCTTGTATAAGGAACGCTGCGGCTTCGTTTGGGCCTTGTCCCATATGCGGTAAAGCGTCGCCAGTTTCGTTTAACGCCTCGCCCCGGAGAAAAAACCATGGCCATCATAGATCTAGTCAAATATAACGGTCCCAATAGCGTCTTCGCCTGGAAATTTCCCAGCGAGGAGCTCAGCACCTGGACACAGCTGATTGTCAACGAGTCCCAAGAGGCCGTTTTTTTTAAGGGCGGCCAGGCCCTGGACGTTTTCGGCCCCGGACGCCACACCTTGTCCACGGCCAACGTGCCCTTGCTGTCGAACCTCTTTAAGCTCCCTTTTGGCGGCCAGTCGCCTTTCACGGCCGAGATCTGGTTCGTCAACAAGGCCCACTCACTGGACATCAAGTGGGGCACGCCTTCCCCCATTCAGCTTCAGGACCCCAAGTTTGGCGTCATGATCCCGGTTCGCTCCTTTGGCCAGTTCGGCATTCGGATTGAAAACTCTTCAAAGTTTTTGGTTAAGCTGGTCGGGACGGTTCCGGTCTTTGACCAGGAAACCCTCCTTCGCCACTTCAAGGGCCTCTATCTCAACCGGGTCAAGGATTCCCTGGCCGGCTATCTGGTAAAGAAGCAAATCGGGGTTTTGGAGATCAACGCCTACCTGGAAGAGCTTTCTACCCACATGCAAGAACGCATCCGCCCGACCATGGACGATTACGGCATCCAGCTGGTTAACTTTTTCATCAACGACATCAGCGTTCCCGAAAACGATCCGGCGGTGATCCAGCTCAAGGCGGCCTTGGCCAAGAAAGCCGAGATGAACATCATCGGTTACAACTACCAGCAAGAAAGGACCTTCGATACCTTGGAAGGGGCGGCCACCAACCCGAGCGCCGGCACGGCCGGGGTCATGGGGGCCGGCATGGGTCTGGGCATGGGCCTGGGCGTCGGCGGGGTCATGGGCAACCAATTTGGCGGCCTGGCCCAAAACCTGAACGTCAGCGGGGTGCGCTGCCCCAGCTGCGGTGGGATCATCCCGGACGGTAAACGCTTCTGTCCCGACTGCGGCAAGCCTTTGGCCCAAACCCAAGCCAACCCGGCCCAGCAACGTCCACCGATTACCTGCGACAAGTGTGGCTCGATCATACCCAAGGACGCCCAATTCTGCCCCAACTGCGGGGATCCCTATAATCCTTGCCCCAACTGCGGAAAGGATCTGCCGTCCAACGCCACCACCTGCCCGGATTGCGGGGCCACCATGCCAACGCCTTGCCCCTTGTGCGGCAAAAAAGTTGCCCCGGACGCCAAATTCTGCCCCAGCTGCGGCGGCACCTTAGTAAAAAAATGCCCGGGTTGCGGGGCCGATTTGCCTCTCCCGACCAAGTTCTGCCCCAAGTGCGGCAATAAGTTTTAACTAAAAACTTTGCCCAAAGCTTAACCGCCCGGCCGAGACAAAAGCCGGGCCATCGCCCCGGTCGCCCCGGTCGCCCCGGTCGATCTGGCCAAGAGACAAGGCCTGGGGACCCAAGCCGGAGAGGCTTGGAGACCGTGGCGACTGGTTTTGGGCCGTGACTTTCCGACAAATTTCATGGGTGCCTCCCGCCGGCCGGCCAGGCTTGGCCAATCGGTGGGGGCGACGCGGTTATCCCTTTGGGGTGGCGCTATCGATACGCCGCCGTCGGGCTCCTTCACAGGTTAGCCAAACGCCGGAAACAGGATGGACAAAAGATGGCCTTGCTGAACAACCGCTTAAAAGTCGTGACCATCGTGGGTTTAATCTGGATGGTGATTTCGCTGGTCGTTTTTTTGCTGGTAACCCACGACCGCATCCCGGCCCAAAATTACGGCCTATTTTTTCTGCTTCTAACCGAGGCCATAACCATCGCTTTTCTGGCCTTTCAGGAGTTGGCCCCCGCCGGCACTGGTTCGCTGTTTCGCATGGGCTCCTATGTGGCCGTGCCCGTTTACGCCATCTTCTCGATCCCCATCGCCATCGTCTTTTGCGCCGGTTGGGTAGAGAGCAAGACTTGGCTTATCATTTCCGAAATGGTATTGTTCGGGCTTTTGATATCCATAGAGATCTTCCTTTACCGCACTTCCAGAAGCACGGCCGACACCGACAGGCTCACCGCCGCGAAGATGGGCATAGCCATGGATTTGGGGGCCAGGCTCGACAGTCTGGCCAAACTCCGGACCCTCCCCCCGGAATTGTCCTCGCGCTTTAATAGGGTCATTGAAGAAATTAGGTTCTTCGACAAAAATGCCTCCACGGCCTCGGACACCACCATAGGCGAAAAGATCTCCCAGCTGGAGGGCCTTTTCTCCCTGGCCAAAGACGACGTTCCACTCGGGGCCGACAAAATCCTGGACGAGATCTACGCCCTGACCCAAGTCCGCAAGCGCGAAGCCTCCTACGCCCAAAGGGGAGGGTTCTAACCGCCTGGGCGATCGGCCAAAGCCGGCCCAGCCATTCTTTACGGCCACAAATTGGCCGGACGCTTACGGCCAAGGCTTGGCCGCTTGCCGACCAGCCAAGATTAAACTTAAAGTTTCATTTACGCTTAAGCGGTAAATTACGAAAACTGTGTAGACATAACGTAACATTTTGGGTGTCGGCGTGAAAGCTCTATCCCTATTAAACTGTCCGAAATGCGGGGCCAACCTTCAGCTTGGGCCTTCGGGCCAAGCGGCCGCCTGCCCCGTTTGTGGCTTTGCCGTGAACCTTGGCGCCCCGCCCGCGGCCCTTCCGCCCGCAGTCGCCCAATATGCCACCCAACCGGCGGCCCTTCCGCCCTCAAACGCCCAATATGGCGCGCCGCCCGCGGCCCTTCCGCCCGCGACGGCCCAATATGGCGCGCAGCCCCAGGTCCCTCAACCCTCAATCGCCCAATTCATCGTCACGGCCCGACCCGGCGCCGGAAAACTTACCGCCCTTGCCCGATCCCTAATCGCCGCGTCCGGCACGGCTACCGACGACATCCAGGAAAAGATCAAAATCGAGGAGGTCTTGTTTTTTCATGTCCCGTGCTATCTGGGGCAGGGAGCTTTCGATTGTCGCTGGTCGGGCACCGTTGGTCGCGATCGCCAGGAGCTCTTCACCGATTACGCGCCCACGATTGGTTACGATGGCCGAACGGCCATGGTTCCGGTGACCAGGGCCCGGATCGTGACCGACTGGCTACCGACCGGCGGAGAAGAACGGTTACGTTTTTCCCATCTGGCCACGGCGGCCGACCCAAACGAATTGCCCCCGCCAGTCGCGGACATGCTGGAGACGGGCGGCCTCGTTTTCGAGCCAGTGGCCTTCCACCCCTCCCTTCTGACCGCCGGCGGCCAACTTCGCTTCGCCCAAAGCCCGGACCAAGCCGCCCAAAAGCTGGAAACTATCGTAAGCGACATCGACGCGCCGGCTTTCGCCCGGGCCCGGGCCCGGGCCCAGACCCAAGGAAACCGCCACGATAATTTGGCCGTGGAATCTCGGGTGACCTTTGACTACCCGCCGGTGCCCGGCCTGGTCCCGTTGGGAAAGGTCGTTTACTCCCTGGACGGCGAACGCTTTACCGTTTGGGCCGAGGGCACCCGGCTGGCCAACCATTTCGCCGACCGTTTTCCGGTATACGAACTGAGAAATCGCCCGGAAGCCAAGACTTTCCTGCCTTTTTGGGTAACTCTGTCAGCTATAATCATACTCTTTGAGTTTTCCCTGGCCAATAACTTCCCGCTGACCATAAGCGTCGCGGCCACGGCGACCTCCTTGGCCGTCTTGGCCTTCGCCACCGTTTTTGGCTTTTTGAGCCGCTCCGCCATATTGAAGTTTATAAAACTCTCCAAGTTGGCCGCCCTGGGCCCCAAGCGCCCGGAACTGACCAGCGGATCCCCTTACCCCCCGCCGGCCCCGGATCTCCGGCAATTTTCCGGCCCAAGTCGGACCCCGGTCCCGCCTTTCTTGGCCAAAATCGGACAGGACGGCTTAACCCTGGGCCTGATCTCCGGTGCCTGCTCGCTGGTTTTGCTTTTGGCCTTCCTCTTTGGCTACTGGTTTCCCGAGGCCCCCGGTCAGCCCCAGACCGCCGCCACCCTAACCCAGCTGACCGAACGACAGCCGCCGCCCGAACCCAGCCGGGCCCCCAACCCAGCCACAAGCCCGGCCCCCAACCCGGCGCCCGAACCCAGCCGGGCCCCCAACC
>JAIRNQ010000279.1 GCA_031257955.1 Deltaproteobacteria bacterium
CACTTCCCTGACCGCCTCGACCGTCCCCTCGGGAGTATCAAAACCCACCGACCAATTATCAAGTTTCAATACGGGTTCCATGGAAACGCTTTGCCTTTCTGAGTTCGGGAAGAATGGCAGGATGGCTCGGTTGGCTCGGTTGGCTCGGTTGGCTCGGTTGGCTCGGTTGGCTCGGTTGGCTCGGTTGGCTCGGTTGGCTCGGTTGGCTCGGCTGGCTCGGTCTTTCCGGCCATATATGATTTTAAGGTTTTTGTTTTAGCCGGCCGGGAGGGCTGATTGGCCCTCCCGGCCCTTGGAGTTTTGGTCCCGGCCCCCTCGGGAGGGCTTATCTCTTGAGGGTCCAGTTTTCCACGTTCCAGAAAACCCCTACGGCGTGGTGACCCAGGACCCTTCCGGTATCCAGTCCGTCAAGTCCGGCCACGCTTACGTAGTTGCCATTAAGGAAGGCCACCAACAGGGTACCCGGGGACTTGGCGTAGGCCTCCTCGAATTGGGCGTAGATTTGTTTGCGCTCGTTGGGGTCTTTGGCGTGGCGGCCTTTGTTCATCAGGTCGTCAATCTCGGGGTTGGAGTAGGCCATGGTGTTTTCGCTGGCCCCGGTCACCAAAGTCGCGTAGAACTGATCCGGGTCAAACTCGGCGGCCATGCCGGCCAGAAAGCCGTTATAGCCGGCCTTCCAGTCAAATCGGGTGACCAGGTTTATCTTCATCTCCACGCCCACGGCCTGGAGCATACGGGAGACCACGTTGGCGATGTCCACCCTCTCCTCCTCGTAGTCGCGGACCTGGATGGAGAAGGAAAACTTCTGGCCGTTACGCTCATAGATCCCGTCGGCGCCTTTCTTCCAACCGAGCTTTTCTATCTCTTGGCTAAAGCGGGCCAAATCGTAAGGATAGATGTCGGCTTTGGTATTGCCGCCGAAAGTGCTGAGCTGGATGGGGCTATAGGCCGGCAATCCCTCGCCTACCAGGACGCCCTCGACGATTTCTTTTTTGTTGATGGCGTAGTTCAACACTCCGGTGGAGTCTTTGTTTTTCTGCCAGAAATCGGTGTGGAAGTCGAACGAGGCCCCCCGGTAATCGGCAGTCTTGAAGTCTATGTTTTTGAAGCCCTCAAGGCCCCTGAAGCGAGCGGCGTACTTGGAGTTGAGCCAAGCCAAATCGGCCTCTCCGGCCTGAAGCATGAGAGCCTTGGTGCTTTCGACGGCCACGGTCTTGTAGACGATCCTGTCGATGTTAGGGACCTTGTCGTAATAATCGGCGTTCTTCTCAACGATTATGGTGTTACCGGCCGTGTCCCACTCCACGAACTTATAACGTCCGGTACCAATGGGATTTTGGTTAAATGGGGTGGTGTTAAAATTCTGGCCTTCCAAAATATGCTTGGGGCAGATCCCGATGGTGAAATAATCGAGCATGGCGGCGTTAAACTGGCTCATGACGATTTTTACCGTATAGGGGTCCACGGCCGAGACGGAGGCGATGTCCTGATAGTTGCTGGTGACCGAGGAGGCCAAGGTGTCGTCCTTGGTCAAGGTTTCGTAGGTAAAGACCACGTCATCGGCGGTAAGCTCTTTGCCGTCGTGAAACTTGACTCCCTTGCGGAGTTTGAAGGTATAAGTCAGCGAGGCATCGTCATACTCGTAGCTTTCGGCCAAATCCGGTACGGGTTTGTTATAGTCGTATTTCATCAACCCGGAAAAAACCAGCGAGGGCAACTCGGCCGGAATATTTAAAAGGGGGTTGATGGTCTCTGGGTTTTCCCCGGCGTAGATTAAGGTGTTGGACAGATCCGACATGTCGGCGGCCCGGGCCACCTGGGCGGTCAAGATAGACAGACACAGGCAAGTAAAAATGGCCATAGTCGATAATGCTGCTCGTTTCAATTGTTCTCTCCCCTAGTCCCGCGGAAGGCTTTTCCCGGGCGATTATATGGCCGACCCAAAGGTCCCTTCGTGACGCTTTGGTATCGGGCCAAGGCGGGGCCGCTTCGGCGGCAAAAGGTTAAAGCCGACTTTCGCGTCGGCGGGCGTCGCAAAAGCTAGCCAGGCCACGGTCGGAAAGCCAACCGCGGCTTGGCCGAAGGAAGGTTAGATGTTGCTGGGACGGCGATTGGTCCGCTCCCTAAAAAAGTTGCCCATCTGAGTCAGGCAAAGAAGGGTCACCACCAGAAAGGCCCCGGGGATAACGATCACCCACCAGGTGTTTAAGAGCAATGCCCTATCGGCCAAGGCCAACATGCTGCCCCAGGAGAGGACTTCCACCGGAAGCCCCAAGCCCAGGAAACTTAGGGTAGACTCCATACCAATGTTGGTGGCCACGCTGGAAATGACCACGAACATTATGGCCGAGACGAAATTTGGGATAAGGTGCTTTCTCATACGGAACAAAAATGATGAGCCCATGCAGCGGGAAGCCAGAACGTACTCGCTGTTTCTGATTTGCCTAACCTCGCTCCTGACAATCCTGGCCAAGGCAAACCAAGCCGTTATCCCTATGACAAAGGAAATACTCAAAACGTTTTGGGTGGCCATGAGCGATATTATGAGAAGGATCATCAAAAGGGTTGGTATGCTTTGGACTAACTCCACCGCTCTCATCATCACGTTGTCGCCAAAAGAACCGGTAGAACCGGAAAGGCAGCCGTAAATGACACCGACGACCGTCAAAATAATGGTCGAAAGAACGCCAATCAGAAGCGAGGCCCTTCCACCCTGCCAAATAATGGAATAGATATCCCGGCCCATGGAATCGGTACCGAAATAAAACTCCGAATTTGGCGGTTGGTTAAGGTTGGTTAAATAAAACTGGCTGGGGTCGTGGTTAATCAAAAACTCGGCGAAAAGGCAGCCCATAAGGATCAGCGTAAACACCAAGCAAGCGATTATGGGCTTTCCCTTAAACCAGTCCCGAAAGGTCGCAACTTTTACCGCGCTTTCGCGCTTGACGTAGTCCGGCCCAACCATCTCGAATCTATCGTCCGCGTCCGCCCCGCCCACCGTCTCTAAGCTATCGTCCGCGTCCGCCCCGCTCACCGTCTCTAACCTATCGTTCGCTTCCACTCCGCTCACCATCTACCTCCGGCCAAAACGATGCCACCGATTGAGGCGGCCGGTGGCCGCCTTAAGCGTCGGCTATTTTGATCCCGGCCTCGTCAAGCTCTCGCATCCTGGGATCTATGATCTCGTTAATAAATTGGGCGCTCATGCCGGCCAGGATAACCAAGGCGCCGGTAATCAAGACCATGACCATCAGGAGGTTATAGTCGTGATATTTGGCGCTGTTCACGGCCAGAAGGCCAATTCCCGGGTAGTTAAAGACAGTCTCGGCCACGTAGGTCCCGCTTAGGACATGGGGTATGGATATGGCCATGACGCTGACTATGGTCGGCAAAACGTTACGAAAACAGTGCTTGACGAGGACCTCGGTTTTACCCAGTCCCTTGGTCCGGGCCAAAAGCACGTAGTCGCGGCGGACTTCGTCCAGAAGCTTGTTTCTAATCATGTAGCCGTAATACCAAAGGTGGCTAAGGATCATGACGGCCAGGGGCATGATTAGGTGCTTGAACCTGTCAGGGAGATCGCTGGCTTTGCCCAGCCCATAAGCCCCGCTGGAAGGCAGCCATCTAAGGTTAACGCTAAAAAGCAAAACCAGTACAACGCCCAACCAGAAGGCCGGAACGTAAAAGGCCGTGGTTCCCAGCCGGCAAATCAACTTATCGATAAACCGGTCCTCGTAGCGGACGCAGATTAGAGCCAGTCCTATGGCCAAAAGAAAGACCAAGGCGTAGGCGGTAACTCCCAAAATTAGCGTGTTTCCCAGAAGCGGCCCCACCACCTGGCTGACCGGTTTTTTGTACCGAAGCGAGAGCCCAAAGTCGCCCTTACAGACTTTGGCTATCCATCTGACGTACTGAAGGTAAATCGGCCCGGTCAGACCCAAGCGCTCCCTGGCCGCGTCCAGTTGTTCGGTACTCATGGTTTCCATGGCGTCGCCAAAAAAGGACTGCAGGGGATCCCCCGGCGTCAGCCTAGCCACGTAAAATACGGCAACCGACAGCAGAAAGATCATGAAAACGAAGAGGATTAGCCGTTTTCCTAACTTGGTCCAAATCGACTGCATCTTGACAACTGAATCTCCCAAGTATATAAACGAAAAAAAGCCGCCCGCCGAACCATTGAGGTTAAGGCAAACGACTTTCATAGTCTCTGTGAGTTTTGTCGAAAACTAAAAGCTTAAAGCCAAGCCTAGTTTAACGTAGCCTAGCCAAGCCTAGCTTAGTTTAACCAAGCCTAGCCTAATTTAGCTAAGCCAAGGCGACGCTGGCTCAGGCAGGCCGGCCAAGAACTGGCCCAAAATCACCTTCATGGCGATTTGTAAAGCTATAATGACACTAAACGGGAGAAAAGTCAACTTTTTGGGACAACCAAACAAACACCGCCTCCCCGGCCCCCGACCGACCCCGGTCGTAAGGGCCAGGGCGGTTTAGGGCAAAGCCGGGAAATTAAAATGGAAACCAAAGAAATAGTGGAGAAAATCGGGGCCTACTGGGACGACTACGCCCCTAAATTCGACGAGGCCCACGACACCGAGGATCTTGAGGCTTGGGCCCGGGCCCTCCGGGACTGCCTGGGCTCGCCCGGTCCGGCGACCGTCCTGGATCTGGGCACCGGAACCGGCTTTCTGGCCAACTTGGCCGCCGCCCAGGGCCACTTTTGCCTGGGCGTGGATATCTCAGACAAGATGCTGGCCATCGCCGTGGAAAAAACCCGGGCCCTGGGCCTCAAAGCCGTCTACCTCAAAGGCCCGGATCTGCCTTTTCCCGAGGGCACCTTTGACTATATCGTCAACTCCAGGCTCCTCTGGACCCTGGTAGAGCCGCTTAAAACGATCGGCCGCTGGCTGGGCTTTCTCCGACCCGGCGGTAAAATCGTATGCTTCAACCGGTTTAAGGAAGGCTTGGGCATGTGCGGCGGCAAAGACGTCTATGGAAACGAGAACCTGGACCGGGCCGTGACCTTGGCCCACGCCCCCTCCTCGGCCGATCTGATAAAGCTCTTTACCGAGGCCGGCCTCACCGAAGTTGAATTTAGACACCTGCCCAAGCTGACCTTGCCCGAACGCGACGACGGCTATGACGAGTGGTACGCCCTCATGGGAACCAAACCCTAACGTGCCCCCACCCGGGCTTGCCCCG
>JAIRNQ010000282.1 GCA_031257955.1 Deltaproteobacteria bacterium
ACCCGGCGCAACAAGGCCCGGCCTGACGCGGACGGGGCCAATTACGTCCAGTACTGCTTCTCCACCGACATGCAGGAGCCGGACATAGTCTTTGGCGGGGACAACAAACTCAAAAAAGCCATTGAGGAAGGTTACGCCCTCTTTAAGCCCAAAAGGATCATGATCTGCTCGACCTGCCCGGTGGGCCTCATCGGCGACGACATCCACGCCGTGGCCGCCTGGGCCGAGAACCAATTCGGCATAACCTGCGTGGCTTTCTCCTGCGAGGGTTATAAGGGCGTCAGCCAAAGCGCCGGCCACCACATCGCCAACAACGGTTTGATGAAGCGGATCGTCGGGACCGACGACAGGGACCATCCGGGCAAATACAAGGTTAACCTTCTGGGCGAGTACAACATCGGCGGGGACGGCTGGGAGACGGAAAGGATTTTAAAGAAAATTGGCTACGACGTGGTGGCCGTCTTTACCGGCGACGGGGCCCTGGCCGACATCGCCCGTTCCCACAAGGCCGATCTAAACCTGGTCCAGTGCCACCGCTCCATCAACTACGTGGCCGAGATGATGAAGACGGCCTTCGGTACCGACTGGCTCAAGGTAAACTTCATCGGGCTCAAGGCCGTGGCCCACACCCTCAGAAATATAGCCACCTTCTTCGGTGACAACCGGATTATGGAAAGGACCGAGGAGGTGCTGGAGGAAGAAAACCGGGCCATAGCCGGCGAGCTGGGACGCTACCGGGAACGGCTGGAAGGCCGCCGGGCGGCCATATTCGTGGGCGGCAGCCGCTCCCACCACTACCAGGACCTTTTGAAGGACTACGGGGTGACCACCGTCCTGGCCGGCTACGAGTTCGGCCACCGCGACGACTACGAGGGCCGTAGGGTCATTCCAGACATCAAGGAAGACGCGGACTCCAAAAATATCGAAAACTTGGCCATCGACAAAGATTTACGTTACCGGGCCTTTCTTAGCCCCGAGAGGGCGGAGGAACTGAAACGCGCCATAGGGCTGGAAAACTACGAGGGCATGATCAAAGACATGGACGACGGGACCTTCGTGGTGGACGATCTAAACCACTACGAGACCGAGGCTTTCGTCAAATTCCTCAAGCCCGACATCTTCTTTTCCGGCATCAAAGACAAGTACGTGATCCAGAAGGCCGGCGTTCTCTCCAGACAGCTTCATTCCTACGACTACAGCGGCCCCTACTCGGGCTTTCGGGGTTCGCTAATCTTTGGGCAGGATCTGACCATGGGCCTTTACGCCCCGGCCTGGAAGCTGGTCGGTCCGCCCTGGGCCAAAAACGGCCAAAGGGGCCAGAGAGGGCCCAAAGGCCCCGGCGCCGAAGGCGACGGGACCGGGAGGATTGAGGATGCTTGACCAAACCCCCAAAGAAATCCTAGAACGCAAGGCTTTGAGGATTAACCCCTTAAAGACCTGCCAACCGGTGGGGGCCCTCTACGCCGCCTTGGGCGTGCGGAAGTGTATGCCCCATAGCCACGGGAGCCAAGGCTGCGTCTCTTACCATAGGACCTTTTTGACGAGGCATTTTAAGGAGCCGGCCGTGGCCTCCTCAAGCTCGTTTACCGAAGGGGCCTCGGTCTTTGGGGGCGGGGCAAACCTGCGAAGCTCGGTCAAAAACATCTTCGATCTCTACGACCCCGATATCGTCGCCGTCCATACCACCTGCCTGTCGGAAACCATCGGGGACGATTTGAACGCCTATATCCTGGAGATGGAGATACCGGACGACAAATTGGTGGTCCATTGCAACACCCCAAGCTACGTGGGCTCTCACATCCACGGCCACGCCAATATGGTGGCCGGCTTCATCAAATACCTGGCCGACAAAAGGGCCCCAAAAAACGATAAGGTCGGCGTCTTCCCGGGATTCATCAACCCCGGCGACATTCGGGAACTGAAGAGGCTTTTGGGGCTGATGGGCGTGGATTATATCATGCTGCCCGATCAAAGCGGCGTTATGGACGGGCCCATGACCGGGGTCTATGAGATGTTTCCCGAGGGCGGGACGACCATAGACGAGATAAGGGCCCTGGGCGGGGCCAAAGGGGCCTTGGCTTTGGGGGAGTTTTGCTCGACCGAGCCGGCCTTGGCCCTGAAGACCAAGTGCGGCGTGGACTCTAAGGTCATGCCCCTGCCCTTCGGGGTAAGCCAAACCGACTCATTTTTGATGGCCCTTTCGGAGATCTCCGGACGGCCCATCCCCAAGGAACTTGAGGACGAGCGGGGCCGGCTGATCGATCTGATGCTGGACGCCAATCCCTACTTTTACGGTCGGCGCTGCGCCATCTTCGGCGATCCCGACACGGTTCTGGGACTAGCCTCTCTGGCCCTGGAGTTGGGTCTTAAGCCCAAATACGTAATCACCGGGACCCCGGGCGAGGCCTTCGAGAAAAAGGCCCAGGCCCTTTTGGAAAGTTTCGGGGAGGCCGAGGGGGCCAAAGTTAAGGCGGCCGGGGATCTCTTCGATCTTCACCAGTGGATTAAAAACGATCCGATAGATCTATTGATTGGCACCTCCTACGGGAAGCAATTGGCCAAGGCGGAAAGTCTGCCCTTCGTCAGGGCCGGCTTTCCCATACTCGATCGCTATGGCCACGCCTACCAGGCCCTGATAGGCTACGAGGGGGCGCTAAAACTGGCCGTCAAAATCGCCGACGCCATAATGGATCGGCTGGACATGGACTGCGCCGACGAGGATCTGGAACTGGTGATGTGAGCGAAAGGCCGACCCAGCAATGGGTCCGGCCAAACTGGCCCGATTAGCCGGCAGGGATTGCCGGCAGGTTAATCGGTCGGGGGAATGGGGGAAAATGTCCGAAACGATTCTGGAAGAACGCCAAGGC
>JAIRNQ010000085.1 GCA_031257955.1 Deltaproteobacteria bacterium
GGGCACTGCCGGCGGCCGTGCCGGAGACCGCTTTGGCGGCGGCCTCGGCGCCGTTGCCGTTCCCCTTGGCGGGGGCCGGGGTCGGGGCGCCCTTGGCCCGGGGGGCCGTTTCGTCGACCAGGCTGGCCCCAAGGTTTTTTAGGCGCAGGTGGTCAAAAAAAGTGGGATCCTTGGGGATAAGCCTATCCACCAGGCGGGTGACGTTTTCCTTGGTCGCCCCGGGCGGGAGCGTTTGGGGCAGTGTCTCGCCCCAACCGGCTTTGTCCTCGTTTTCCATGGCGCGCCTTTTGGGTCCCCCGGGCCTTCCGGATGTCGGTTTTTTGGCCGGGGGAGGGCTTCGTTCACATCTTTTCCGGGGCCGAGACCCCCAATAAACCCAAGCCGGTGACGGTCACCCGCTTAACGGCCAGGGCCAGATCCAGCCGGGCGGCGGTCAGCGGGAGGTTGTCCCCGTCGACCAGCCGGAAGGCGCCGTAATACTGGTGGAAGAGCTTGGCCAATCCGGAGAGGTAGACTGTCACCAGGTGCGGTTCCATTCTCCTGGCCGCCGAGGCGACCGCGTCCGGAAAGAGCGAAAGGGTCTTCATCAACTCAATCTCTTCCGGGGCCGAGAGTAGCCCCGGGTCGGGTTCGGGCCAACCGACCGACCCTTGGCCAGCCAAGGTTTGTCCGGCGGGACCAGAGACCGGGACCTCAAGCCCCCTGGCCTTGGCCAGAAGGCTGTTAACCCGGGCGCAGACGTACTGGACGTAAAAGACCGGGTTGTCTTTGGTTTGGGCCTTGGCCAGCTCGATGTCAAAGTCCAGGGGCGAGTCCTGGCTCCGGGTCAGGAAGATGAACCGGGCGGCGTCGGCCCCGACCTCGTCCACCACCTCGGCCAGGGTGACGAATTCGCCGCTGCGGGTGGACATGCTTACCGCTTGGCCGTCCCTGAGAAGGTTTACCAGCTGTACCAATACCACGCCCAGATCCTCGGCCCTGTGGCCCAGGGCCAAGGCGGCCGCCTTGAGCCTGGGGACGTAACCGTGGTGGTCGGCCCCGAGCAGATCGATTAGGGTCTGGTAGCCCCGATCGAATTTTTCCTTGTGGTAGGCGATATCCGAAGCGAAGTAAGTCTTTTCCCCGTCGGATTTAACCAGTACCCTATCCTTATCGTCACCAAAGTCGGTGGACTTAAACCATAGGGCACCGTCCTTGTGGTACACGCGTCCATGTTTTTCAAGAAATTCGAAACTTTTTTCCACCAAACGCCTATCGAATAGGCTCCTTTCCGAAAACCAAGTCTCGTGGATTACCCTAAAATCGGACAGATCTTTTTTTATGCCGGCCATGATGATCTCCACGGCCTTGGCGCTTAGGATGGCGATCTTTTCCGCCTCGGACAGCGAGGCGAAATCCTCGCCCAAGGTCGGGGCCACTTCCCGGGCCACGTCTATGACGTAGGCCCCCTTGTAAAACTCCTCGGGGATTTCCGGCTTCCCTCCGGCCAGTTCCTCAAGCCTTACCCGGACGGAGTTGCCCAGCGTCTTAATCTGCCGCCCGGCGTCGTTTACGTAATACTCCCGCCCCACTTGGCAACCCACGAACTCGAGTATCCTGGCCAGGGCGTCCCCCAGGGCCGCCCCCCGGCCGTGCCCGACGTGGAGGGGCCCGGTGGGGTTGGCCGAAACGAACTCGACCAGGACCCGCCGGCCATTGGGCGCCCCCCGGCCGTAGTCCTGGCCCAGATCCCGCACGGCCTTAAGGGTCCTGGCCCAAAAGGCCCCGGAAAAGCGAAAGTTTATGAAGCCCGGGCCGGCCACCTCGGTGGACTCGATCAGATCGTCCTGCCCGGAAAGCGCTTCGACCAACAGTCCGGCCAGCTCCCTGGGCTTTAGGCCCAGAGGCTTGGCCAAGACCATGGCGGCGTTGGTGGCCAAATGCCCAAAGCGGGGATTGGCCGGCTCTTCCAAAGTGAAGGAATCCAGATCCGGGCCCTCCGGCCAGGAATGTTTTATGGCCAGCGCTTTTAGGGCCAGCTTCAGTTTTTGCCTAAGCGTGTCTTTCATCGTGTGTCGCCAAAACCCAACTCGAAGCGGTGAACGATCTCCCGGGACCGCTAAATCCCGGTCCCGGGACAGTCCCGGTCCCGGATTTTTCCGGTCCCGGGAAAAATCCGGTAACTAAAAATCACGGCCGATAAAACCGTGGGCCAACAAATACGGCCTGTGGTTTTGGGCCAAAAAAGGGTCGCGGTCCTTTATCGGCGTTTTTTGGGGGCCTTGGGGTCGGGCGAACGGTAGAACCGGCGCTGGTTGAGGCGGCCCAGGCGGCAGAGGATCTCGTAGGGGCTGGTTCCCTCCCAGGCGCCGATTTGGGCCGCCCCGATGGACTCGTCGCCCTGGGCCCCCATGATTACCACCTCGTCGCCGGGGTGGGCGTTTATTCCGGAAAGATCGTACATGGTAAGGTTCATGCAAACCCGGCCCAGGAGTTTGGCCTTGCGGCCCCCGATGAGGGCGTGGCCGGTGGAAGATCTGGAACGGCCGATGCCGTGGACGTAGCCGATGGGCGCGGTCCCGAATTTTAGGGTCTTAGGGACCTTGAAGGTCCGGTCGTAGCTTATCGTCTCGCCGGCCTTGGCCTCCCGGACCTGGATGAGCCGGCTGGTTATGGCCATGGCCGGCTCCAGGCTTTTGATGAGGCTTTTGGATTTTTTAAGATCCGAAAGCGCCGGGCTTGCGGGCTCCAGGGGAGTGTTTCCGTAAAGCATGATGCCGGTCCGGCTCAGATCGTCGGGAAAGCCCGGGTGGGCCAGGATGCCGCCGCTGGCCAGGGCGCTGAGCTTTAAGGGGCCCTTGGCGGTTTTTTTGGCCTTAAAGCCGACCTCGGCAAAACGCTCCAGCTGCTCTCTGGCCCCGTCGTCGCCGCAGGTGGCCAGGTGGGTGCACAAACCCTCGATTTTAAGGTTCTTGAGCGAAGAGAGGCTCGAGAAAGTATACGGGGCCTTCTCCCAGGGAATGCCCAGCCGGCCCATACCGGTGTCGACCTTGAGCAGGATCCTGGCCGTTTTGTCCAGCCGCTCGGCGATTTTGGAAAGCGCCATGACTTGGCCCAGATCGTAGGCGAAGACCACCACCCCGGCTTCCACGGCCTTTATGGACTGGATCTGCCCGTGCAGACCGGCCAGGACGGTTATGTCGGCCTCTATGGGGTGTCTCTTGAGGGCCAGGGCCTCCTCCAGATCCAAGACGCCCAAATCTTGGCAGCCGGCTTCGACCAGGGCCAAGCCGGCCTCGACAAGCCCGTGGCCGTAGGCGTCCCCCTTGACGACGGCCATGACCCGGCACTTGGAGAACTCGCTTACCCTTTTGTAATTTCTGGCCAAAGCGCCGAGATCGACCCGGCATTCGTTAAAGCCGCTGGCGTAATCGGTCACGCGTATCCTCCGGGTAAGCCCCCCGACCGCCCCCGAAGGGGCACCCGGGCCCATGGCCTTTGGGCCCTTGGCCCTGGTTTTCGCTCCAGCCCGTTTCCCTTACCAGCCAGTTTCCCCGGCCAGCCAGTTTCCCCGGTCAGCCAGTTTCCCCCGCCAGCCCTTTTCCCCTTTGGGGAAGCGGTTACGGGCCAGGGTGACATTTTGCCAAAAATGGGCCCATAATACAAAAAGTTTTCTTTTCGCGCCGACCACCTTATCCGCGGCCGGGCGGACCACGGAAGGGGACGGCTGGCCGGCCTGGGCCAGCGAATTGGCGGCGGTATGTTAACCGACTCCGCTGATTTAGGTAAAATTTATCACATAGCGAATTAATTTTCAACATAGAAATTTAATTTTATTTCAGGGACAAACCTTACTTGTAACCCGCGCTCCCAAGTCTAGAAAGTGTCAGATAGAGATAAACAGAGATAAAGAGAGTGTTTAAGCCCAATGCGTTTGTGACTCCTCCGGTGGCAAAGCCTGGGACTCAGGCTAAAAATTTGTAGGCTTTATCGCAATTAATGTATTAATGTCGCCAACTTCTCCCGCCCCCCAGGCCTACTCGGGGACCCCCGGGAGGGGGCTCGAAGGGTGGCGGGAGAATGACGATCCACCGGCCAAAACCCCTAAACTCGCTTGAGGCCAAAAAACTTGGCTTACG
>JAIRNQ010000091.1 GCA_031257955.1 Deltaproteobacteria bacterium
CTTGAATTGTCTAGAAAGTGACGGTTAAGTTGTCCAAGCGTTGCCGATAACGCTGTCTTGCGCAACATCAACATTGACAACAAATTTATGGGCTGATGAATCTAAATACTAACTTTTTTCCCTACCAGTAATTTTTAGAGTTGAAATGAAATCGCATATTGGACAATATTTCCGTTAAAAATTGGACAAATTAAGTCGTCTATTATTGGACATTATGACCCGTCCGTAACAGTTTAAGGGGTGGTACACTTTTAACCTGTCAAAACAGGCAAAATGGTACACTCTTATCTTGCTATTTTAAGACGTGTCTAACGGTCCCATGGAGCTTCAGGGCGTCGTCTGGTACCAAGGGATTTTTTGCGCCCACATGCGGGCTCGCTAAAATAGCCTACCGGTCTCGCGGAAAACGCCTACCCGGCTCGAAAGTACCAGCCGCCCGGGGCCAAATCCTCCAATAACCCTGGCCCTTCGGGGCGCCAACCCAGAGCCTTTTGGGTTATCTCGCTGGAGGCCGGGTTGTCGACGCCGACGATCTGGGCCAGAAACCCAAAGTGGGCTTGGGCTTCCTCGGGCGGTATCGCCCGGGCCGGGACTTTTAGCCCTTCGGCTAGGGCTTGGGCGATTTCCCGAAAGGAAATTTGCCCTTCCCCGACGGCCTGATAAACGGCCCCTTTCTCGCCCCTTTCGGCGGCCAGCCTAAACAGCCGGGCGGCGTCCAGGAGGTGGACGGCCTGGGTCCGGCAGGGGCCCCGATCCAGGTAGGCCGAAAAACCTTTCTCCCGGGCCACGTTCACCAGCCAAGCCGTGATGCCATTTTTGTCCCCTTCCCCGTGGACCAGCCTGGGCGGGCGGACCACCGACAACCGAACGCCACGATCGGCGAAAGCCAAGGCGGCCGATTCCGAAAGCCTCTGGAGGCCGGAGGGGCTACCGTCGGGCTTTACTTGATCGGAGGCGTCCCGTTCGGTGAGTACCCTACCGCCGTCGGCTATGGGGACCCCGGAGGTTACGACCAAGACCCGCCCGGTGCCCTCCAGGGCCTCTCCCATGGCCTCAATGGCCAATTTGTCGATGGCGGCCACCTTTCCGTAGTCGGAAAAGTCGTGAACGAAGGCCAGATGAATCACCACCTCGGCCCAAAGCGCCCCCGGCCTTAAGCTGGGCGGGTCCTCAAGGTTTCCCGCCATGGCCGTGGCCCCGGCTTTTTCCAAAGCCTTGGCCGACTCGTCCGTTCTGGCCAAACCCATGACCTCATGGCCGGCCCCCAAAAGCTCGGCTACCGCGGCCTTCCCGATGAACCCGGTTCCCCCGGTCACGAACACTTTAGCCATCGCCCTTCCTCCCAATATGTCCGATTTGCCAAAAAACTTTGCCGCCCACAAGCCACTCCCAGCACGGTACTCAAATCACTTCCCTGCCAACTCACAGTCCGGGGCCAAGGCCCCTTCCCGGCCAACTCCCAGTCCGGGGCCACGGTCCCTTCCTGGCCCAGGGCCCGCTTCCGCGCCTTAGCCGGCCGAGCGCCTGACCAAACCCCCATGGAGCTTAACCAGCAACCCGTGAAGCTTTTCCTTCTCGCGCCCAGTCAAATCCGAGGCCCATTCTTCCAAGGCCACCACGCTAGCTTCTTTGTATTTTTTGCCGAGGGCTTGGCCCCTTTTGGTCAGGCGGAGCCCGAAAGTCCGCCTGTCGCCCGGGTAGGCGACCCTCGTGAGGTATTTCCCAACCTCAAGCCCGGCGATGACTTGGCCGCAGGAAGACGAAGTTATGCCCAGCTTGCGGGTTAGTTCCTTCTGGGTCATGCCGCCGGCGTCCAACAACAGCTTCAAAACCAGCCCGGCCGTAATCCCCAGGCCCAGCTCGGAGAATTCGTTCCCGGGGGCCTTGAGGCGGGCCAGCTTCAGGCATTCCTCGTGGCAGTGGTGAATGAGCACGTAGATCTTTTCCGCATATCCGGTCACGCTATCCCTACCCATATGTGAATTTATCAAGCCGTCTTGAAAGATTATATCCCCCGGTTCAAAAAATATCAAGGCTCCTTGATAATATTTCCCGTATAGTTAAAATAAAGCCGCTTTTCCTCTCCCATCGCAATTCTCCTCCGGCCCGCTCAGAGCGGCCGCCTCTCGCACCCCGTGCCCAACCCACTCGGCCGTCTCTCGCCTCCTTCCGCCTTGCCTTCCCCTGGCCACCCTTGTCACTCTGGCTATCAGCGCCTACCCCTAAGCCGCCTCTCACCGCATGGCAGGGGAAAACGCGAAATCGGCGCCAAACAAAACGCCTAGACGGCCATGAACGGACGATAACGGCCCGTGGTTGGCGAAAGTGACGCAAACAGTAAAGGACGCGGGCACGATGTGGGCTTCTCGACCGAGAAATCTCAGGCGACGGGAAAGAAATGCCCGAAAGATCCTTTGGTCCAAGGCTTAAAAACCCAATTTTTGCGGGCAAGGTTCAATAACGGCAGGGAATGAAAAACGCGACAGTACGGCCAAAAGGGCCTTAGAAGAAACGGGGCCAAAACCGTTGTTCCTCCAAGAGTGAAGCCTTAAGCGCCGGCCCGGAGAGACGTTAGAGCCCAAAGTAAACCAGGGCGACGCCACCAATAATTACCCGTCCAATCCGACACCCCATTCAACGGCTTAGGATAGCGGCGCCAGCCGCTGGTAATGGGACATTGACATGAATGCAACTAAAAAATATGAGATCAAGGCTAAATAGACAGAGATCCAAGAATTGAGAACAAGATTCTTTCTTGATCTCGGCATTTTATTTGTTCGATTATCGTTGACAAACTCAAATTTTCGGGCTATACTGCCATCATTGTGACTGAACTCGACTGATACGAACGTTCGATAACCTCAAAGCTTGGTCGGCCAGCTATTTTTTGGGCCAGCTCGCCACCGGTTTAACGCGTGATAGAACCTTCGACCAAGCTCTGGTGTACCCGCAAATTAGGAAAAAAATGAGCATAACGATATCCGATTCGATAGATTCTGAGCTTATACAAACAATAAAATATGACGATGAGAAACAAACTTTAGCTATTTATTTTCGTAAAGGCAGAACGTTAACATATTTGTGCGTACCTTCCGAGATCTGGGTAGATTTTTTGGAAACGGAAAACCCCGACGACTTTTACGCTAATTTCATTAAAGATGATTACGATACCCAAGAAGACTGATAATTACATCATAAAAATAATATTTTAAGAGGTATTTATCTCTTTTAGCACCTTTAGAGTTAAATATTTCTTTGATTCTCTTTAGTTTGTTTGCTTTTCCGCCTTATAGCGACGCTTAGTTAAATACCCTTCTTTGAGACCCTTATTTCGCTTGGTATGCGCAATGGCCTAAAGCGGGATCCTGGGCCTACGGGAAGAGTTGTATTTTTCCCCCGCTTCCGTCTTTGGGCGCGCCACTCCCAGGCCCCGGCTTTCCGGCCGAGGCCCCTAGCCGTGGCCACCCGCCTTTATTCCGTTTTACCAAAAGGTAGGCTACACAATGAGATCGGACGTTTGTTTCTCCTTGAACTCCAACGTAATCCAACGGCTAAAGTACGTTCGTAAGGAAAGCGTCTTGGAGATTCTTTTCAAAAGTGGCAACATCCAGTACTATCACGACGTGCCCTGCGACATCTGGAACGAGTTCAAGGAATCGGATTACCCAGGGAAATACTTCTACAATCATTTCAGGAATAAGTTCGATTTTTCCCTGGAAGCGGGAGAAGCCGAGGCCTTCTGAACAAGGCTAAGCCCTTAACGCCGTTCGCGCTTTCCGAGGGGTCACCATCCCCGGAAAGCCTCCAGACGGTTCCTTTAATTCTATAGTTTTATCCTTTTTTTCGCCCCTACCCTACCAACTCGACCAGACCCGAACCTTCCCGGGCCTACGCAAACCTACGCTCTCGCGCCCATTATTCCCGTCCGCCAAGAACCGCGCTCTAAATCCCAGGCTTAGCCCCGGCACCGTCCTGCCCAGTCGCGGCGTTGGTTTTATATTCACCATAAAATGAGTAATAAGGCCTAGTTATTTAATCGCGCCACGATATTGGGCAAGTCTATCGCCATTTTGCTTTTCCGGCTATCGAAGAATTAGATATTATTGCCAGATTGAAAATAATACCTTTACCGAACCAAATATTTAACATTAATATTGAAACTGGATCACGAAAATGTTATAAAGCTTACTGTATCTAATCCATCCACGCGTTAAGGCTCGTAAAATAGGGGTTTGGGATAATTCAACCACAAAAAGTACGATAAAAATTGATGGTACATTACCATCCGATTAGACGCGCCAAAAGACCGGTCGAGAAACGCTCCAGGTTACCAACAAAAGGTTAGCCAATGACGGAAACAGGAAAAGGCTTCATAAGGATTAGGCCCAAACGGGGTGTCAATGCCGATGGCCTTCGCTATGGTGAATATTGCCTGCCCCAAAGAGTGAATGGCACGAAAATAAATAATGAAATGTGGCTTTTGAAGGTCATTGATGAGGAGAATAACGTATTTTACAATAGGAAGGATGGTTGTTTTCGCTTTGATAAAGCGAATAGAACGAAAATTCCAGTCTCCGACCACCGCCCGGCCACGGTTGTAGTCAGAGCCAGGCCAAGCCAGATTCACGGCCAAGACCAGACCGCTCAGCTTAGAACCCGGCCAACCATAGTATTCGGCAAAGGCTTCGTGAGGATTAGAGCCAAGCGGGGAGGCAAAGCCGACGGTACCCACTATGGGATTTACTGTCGGACCCAAATGGAAGATGTCCGCAAAATTAACAATGAAGTCTGGCTTGGCAAGGTTATCGATAAGGACAATAACGTATTCTACAACGGTAAAGACGGTTATTTTCGCTTTGATATCAATAACGGAAAACGGTTCCTATCCGACCAGACAATGGCCCCTACCAATACCCAAGAGTCGCCGCCCGTAGCGTTGGATATCTATTCGCCGCTGCCGCCTTCCGTTGAATTGGCGGCCAATTCGCCGGATTCCCAGCCAGTGGACCTGGGTAGCGATTCGCCGGAGTCAACTTCCGTGTAACTGGAGGCCAATTCGGCTGATTCCTATTCCCGCGCCCATGACGGGTGGGTCGAGACACGTTTAAGCGATATGTACCCAAAAGCCAACTTGAGCCAGGAGGGTAACGAAGCTTCTGAGATCATTTGGGTTCGGAAGAAAGCCATAAGTGTTACGGACGGGTCATAATGTCCAATAATAGATGACTTAATTTGTCCAATTTTTAACGGAAATATTGTCCAATATGCGATTTCATTTCAACTCTAAAAATTACTGGTAGGGAAAAAAAGTTAGTATTTAGATTCATCAGCCCATAAATTTGTTGTCAATGTTGATGTTGCGCAAGACAGCGTTATCGGCAACGCTTGGACAACTTAACCGTCACTTTCTAGACAATTCAAG
>JAIRNQ010000284.1 GCA_031257955.1 Deltaproteobacteria bacterium
GACACTGGAGTAAGTAGATATCTTTTAATTGTTATTTTTTTATCTTCTCCTTGAATAGTAATTGGACTACGTACATTTGTACGTAATGTTATACCAATTTGTTTATATTCTTCTTTTGCTTGTTTTATAATTTCTTTTTCATTGATGTTAGAAAATAAGAAACTTAAACTTTCATCATTTAAAATACCTATATAATTATTAAATTCATAATATTTATGGTCAACATTATCTAATGTCAAAAAATTATTCTTCTGTTCCAATTTTAATACTAATGATTCATAAAAAGTATTATATAGTTCGTTAATTTCGCTTAATTTAGCGGAAGGGAACGCTTTTTGCTGGTGCATATTCTTTCTCCAAGAATTCTGAAGGTGAGAATAATGTACCACATAATTTTTAGGATGTCTAATAAAATTCTATGCACCCCCAGTACAAAAGCGTCAATTTTTTTTTCAAACCGGCCTGAAATTTGAGAATATTGGCATCTATTTTGCGTACAACCCGTCCCCTATCCGTTTTTTCCAGACCGACACGGGAGGGATTTTTTCAGGAGGGCTCAAGAGTACATCCTCTAAATACTGGCCGCAGCGATTGGGCAACTTAACGATTGAGCCGAAGCTTTCTTTCTGTGACTCACTGTCGTTTGAGTAGCGCCGTATTGGCTCGAGAAAATTGATTCCAAGCTTTCGCATAATCGACAGAATTTCAGCTCCATTGCCGCGGTAAACTTTGCAATGGTCTTCATCAAATGAATCTCTGTCATCCAGAATCTTGCGCAGATTTTCTTACGCAAATTCTAGAATTATGTCGAACTGCCAATGAAACAGTAAAATAGGTAAATTTTTGTCGAAAATGGGTAACATAGGTCACCCTTCTGCCTGCAACCTCCGGTGCCCGCAAGCGGGCACCGGAGGGGGGAAAGGCTCCCAAAATTTCAGATCTCCAAATTTTGGGCAATAGTTCCATGGGGTACCCCCAACAATTTATGGAAGTATACCTCTACAAAGTTTCGTGGAAATCAAGAGTATTTATAAAACTTTATCATTAAATAATACTAAATTAATTTGATAGAAAGTTATCTAGTAATTTAAAGTAAAAATTTATGCTTTTAATAATAAATATGCCTTAGTTGTTCTAAAATTTTTTATCGTCAATAATAAATCAAAAACTTGCTTTAATACTAATACGTAGTTTAATTTAGCATGAAAAGACTAGCAAGAGGTGCTTATAATCACCTAAATTACTTTATCGCTCTAAAGTGACCGGAAGGCCTCCCAAGCTGGCCTCTTGGCCGAGACATCGCAAGTTCTGGTTCACCCGTCTTGAGTCCTGGGTCACCCATCGAGGTCCGGGTCACCCGTCGCGAGTCCAGGGTCACCCATCGAGGTCCGGGTCACCCGTCGCGAGTCCGGGGGCACCCATCGAGGTCTGGGCCATCCGTCGCGAGTCCTGGGTCACCCGTCGCGAGTCCGGGGGCAAATCTGGGCCCAATACGCGGCCAAGCTTAAGCTTGGCAAAAAGGCTAAAAATAAGTTTAATTTTTTCCGGACCTTATAGCCGAATTTAACGGGGATTTTCAATTTTCTTAAAATGAGTTATAATTTCAATATGGATAACCCTTGAGTCTTTTGGCATGGATTCTAGACTAAGCTTTTGGATTTGGACTATCTTTTATGGGCCTTTTTGGGTACCCAAAATTTAGCTAATGTGTCACGCTTTTTTTAGCGTATAATCTCTCTGCGCCTTAGATTTCAAATCTCCTACAAAATGTTATAGTCAATTGGCCCCGTTTGGAGGTTTGGGCGTTTTTTTACCCACTTGTCCAGTAAACGTCCGTTACGAAAACGGGTTCCAGAACTTGGCCCGCCAATTGCATTTGGATAGGCCCTAGGGGCCGGCTTGGCCTTGTACATACGCACCCCAGCGGCGGCTGGGCGTACGAGGCTGAAATGGCCCCTTTATTTAAAGCCCGGCTCTGGTGACTGGGTTGACTCACAGGGCCAATAATTCCTCCCCAAAGGTGACGATTACGGTCATCGGGACCGGTCATTGAGACCGGCCGGCGGTCGGTTGGCGGTCGGCCTTTCGTTATGACTTTTAGGGCTTTGGTGTTTTTGCCTTACATTCCGTTCAAAAATAAAGCACAATCGCGATTTGGAGAGTGTGAGTTAAATGGCGTTGCATTTGTCATCCTGGATAGGACAACAGACGAATAAAATTACCACTAAGTTGGGTATTGGGCTTAGAGGGAAGTTAATCACCATATTCATGCTGGTTAAAGTCCTGCCCTTGGTCCTGCTAGCCGTCATCGCTTGGCGCCAGGTCACCAACCAGGGCGAGACCCTCAAAGACATCTCCGTCGAAGACTCCTCCAAGGCCCTCCATGCCAGCGCCGTCGAAAACATCGAACGCCTTTCCACCATTGTGGCCCAACGGGTAGCCGACTTCCTTTACGACCGCGACAACGACCTTATCGTGCTCGCCAATTCCGAGATCAGCAAAAAATCCCTAAAATCCTTCGTCGAAAACAAAACCTCACCCATTATACAAACCGGCAAATGGATATACGACGAGGAGCAAAAGATCTGGGTACCTTCCCAGCCCCTCCCACAGATTGGCTCGGCGGGGGTATCGTCGAACACCGAAAACGACGAAAGCTTCAACCCCAAGCCGCCGGACTTTTACGAGTCCAAAATGGTGCCCATCTACGACGAGATCACCTACGTAGATTTAGACGGCCGTGAGCAGATTAAGGCCGTGTCCACCGGTACGACCAAAAAGCGCTTCCCCATGGACCCCGAGCTTAAAGACGTCTCCAAGAAAGAAAACACCTTCGTAAAGGCGGAAGATTATTTTCAACACCTAAAGGAGCTGGAACCTGGCGAGATTTACGTTTCCGACGTCATTGGGGCCTACGTGCCCTCCAATTACATCGGCATGTACAACCCGGAGAACGTGGCCAAGGCTGCCGCGGATCGGGGCTACCCGATCGAATACGACCCCGAGAACCAGGCCTACGCCGGCAAAGAAAATCCCAACGGCATACGCTTTGAGGGTATCGTCAGGTTCGCCACCCCGGTGGCCGGCCCGGGCGGCCAGAAGATTGGTTACCTGACCATGGCCATGAACCACGACCACGTCATGGAATTCGTGGATCACGTAACCCCCATGAATGAGCGAACGGTTCTGCTGCCCAGCGCCTACGAAGGGAACTACGCCTTCATCTGGGACTATAAGTGCCGCAGTGTCTGCCACCCCAGGCACCACTCCATCGTCGGCTTCGACCCGGAAACCGGCGAGCCCCAGATCCCATGGCTGGAAAGTTCCATCTATGACGGCTTCCTGGAAAGCGGCGTCCTTAAATGGACCGACTACGTCAAGGATTACCCGGAATTTTTTGAGCAGTCCCGGTCCAAAAAACCCGCCCCGGCCCTGACCAAGGCCGGAATGGTCGGACTGGACGGCCGCTACCTCAATAACGCCCCCCAATGCGTGGGTTGGATGGATCTGACCGGCGGGGGTGGCTCCGGCTCATTTTTCATTCTCTGGAGCGGTCTCTACAAGCTCAACACGGCGGCGGCAATCCCTTACTACACCGGCCATTACTCCCCGTCAGAGGCCAACGGCTTTTCCCGGCGCGGCTTCGGCTTCGTGGCCATTGGGTCGGAGCTGGAATATTTCACCAAACCGGCCAGGGAAACCGAGGCCACGCTCAACAACACGGTGGCCCAAAACCTACGGGGCACCTTCATTCAACTGACCCTGACCACCTTGGCCCTAATTGTGTTGGTGGTGTTCATCGCCATATGGATGGCCTCTTTCATCACCAGAAACATTACCGAACTCATCAACGGCATCTTTAGGTTCCGCTCCGGTGAGCGCCAGTTCCGCTTCGGGGCCAGGTTCAAGGACGAGTTCGGTACCTTGGCCAGTTCCTTTGACGACATGGCTTCAAGCATCGAAGACAGTATCAAAAACCCCTTGAGCATCGTGGACATGGAGGGCAACGTTATTTACATGAATAACCCGGCCCTCAATTACTACAACAAAACCCTCGAGGAGATGGTGGGCAGATCCTGGTTACCCCAGTCGATTTTCCCCCAGGACTCCATATACGATCCCATCAAGGCCCTCATTGAAGGGCGGGAAGCGGCCACTATGCTTGAGTCCAAAACCGGTCGGTATATTAGCGGGCTGGCCAACTACCTCTACGACAAGGACGGCAACACAAGCGGCTATATCATCGAGACCCGGGACGTGACCGACATGGTCCAGAAGCAGATTGAGCTTGAGGAGGCCATGAACGAGGCTAAGAGAGCCAACGAACATAAGGGTGAATTCTTGGCCCACATGAGCCATGAAATCCGGACGCCCATGAACGCCATCATTGGCCTGTCTTCTATCGTCAGAGGGAACCTGGATCACATCCAAAGCGACAGCCCGGAATACAATGAGCTGAAAGACAACGTTAAACAAATTGAGAGCTCGTCCCTCCATTTGCTGGGTCTATTAAACGACATTCTGGATCTGTCCAAGATCGAGGCCGGAAAGATCGAACTCTCGTCCGAGCCAACCGAGCTTAAGGTTCTGGCCAACACCGTTACCAGCATCATGAAAACCCGGTGCAAGGAAAAGAACATCGACTTCGTTACCGACATCTACGGTTACGAGCCGTCGAACTTCATAACCGACCCCCTCCACCTAAGGCAAGTGTTGATTAACCTTCTAGGGAATTCGGTTAAGTTCACCCCCGAGCTGGGCACCATAACCTTCAAGGTCCACCGCCTCGACCGGAAAGACGGGAAGTCCCTGATGGAGTTTATCGTCCAGGATACGGGCATCGGCATCTCCGAAGAAAACATCAAGGCCATTTTCAAGCCCTTCGAGCAGGGCAGCGGCAACATCACCAAACAATACGGCGGGACCGGGCTGGGCCTGACCATCAGCCGCCACATCGTTAACCTCTTTGGCGGAGACATCAAGGTTGAGAGCGAAGTCGGAAAAGGCAGTAGGTTCAGCTTCAGCATCTGGCTGCAGGAGACTGACCTACAGGCCCCGATCCTCCAGGTGGCCAAGGATCCCAAAGACCGCTTCGTCGGAAAACGGGTCCTGTTGGTCGATGACGTGGATCTCAACCGCAAGATCGCCAAAGCCATGCTGAAGGTTACCGGAATTAAGGTGGACGAGGCGGTGGACGGTTCGGCGGCCGTCAAGATGTTTGAGGATTCACCCGAACACACTTATGATATTATACTCATGGACGTTCAGATGCCCATTATGGACGGCTACCAAGCCAGCGCGGCCATCCGGCACCTGGACCGGAGCGATGCCCAAAACGTGCCCATCATCGCCCTGACGGCCAACGCCTTCAAGGAGGACATCGACAAGGCACTCCAGGCCGGTATGAACGCCCACATCGCCAAACCCATTAAAACCGACAAGATCGTCGAGATCATGAGCCAGCACCTGGCCGCCTAACCCCCTGGCCTTTGGCCTGGGCTTCTCCCGAACCCTTTTGCCCGAGCCCGGCCGGAACTCTTCGGCCGAATTGCCCCGCGGGGCCGGACTGGATTGTTTTGCGTTTTTTGAAGCGCCTTTAGCGAACGGCCATAGGCGTTTCGCCTTAATCGATACGCTTTTTCGATAGGCCTTTTTCGATTCTTCCCTTCCTTTCGGGACGGAATCTTCCCGGCCGGATTGACGGCCCCAAGGATGGCCATGAGCAGCCGCCCGGTCAATATCTTCATTTTGATTTTATTTTTATTTGGTTTACCTCTTACCGTCCGAGCCCACAACGCCATTTCAGCCTTAACCGCCCCACCGCCTATTCCCCAAGATCCCAAACGCGTGGTCTCCTTAGCCCCAAGCGTGACCGAAACCCTTTTCGCCCTTGGCCAAGGCCCCAAGGTGGTAGGGGTGACCGAGTATTGCCATTACCCGCCCGAGGCGGCCTCTCTCCCGAGGGTGGCCGGTTTTACCGACATCAACTACGAGGCCGTTTTATGGACCAAGCCGGATCTGGTAGTCCTGCCGGTGGACAAGACGGCCAACCGAAACGAGTTGGAGAGACTGGGCCTAACCACCATGACCCTGGACACCCGTAGCCTTACCGGCTACATGGCCTCGGTGCTGTCTTTCGGCGAGGCCACCTCCACGTTGCCGCTGGCCAAACTGGTGGTCGGCCGCCTGGAAAACTCCATTCGTAAGGCCGAAAACCGGGCCGCCGGACGGGCCAAGCCTCGGGTCCTCTTCTCCGTCATGCACTCCTACCAAGGCTTTGGCTACATAACCGAAATCACCGCCGTGGGGAAGGACGGTTTTTTTAACGATATGCTGGAGCTGGCCGGGGGAATCAACGTCTACGAGGGCCCCTTGGCCTTCCCGAAGCTCTCCAGGGAAGCCATCATGACCTTGGACCCCGACGTCATAATCGATCTCATCCAGGGATCGGAACAGTCGGATCTGGCCATGGCCGATTGGCGGGGTCTGGGCCAAATCAAGGCCGTGAGTACCGATCGAATTTACCTCTTTAGCGACGAGTCCGACACCGTTCCCGGCCCCCGTATTTACAAAACCATCGACAAGCTCTCAGCCTCCCTCTTCCCCGATTCCCCGGACCGCGCCGAATCGGCGCTTTCCGGCGAATCGCCCGCCGGCGCCCAAGGCGCCGGCCCCTTGGGCGCCGGGCAGGATCGAAACGATGGGGAGGCTCGGCCATGACCGGCGGCAATCCCATACTGGAAGCCATCGATTACTCGTTTTGGCTGGACAAGGCGCGGATCCTCAAGGGCATCTCTTTTGCCGTCAAGGCCGGCGACTTCCTCTCCATCGTCGGGCCCAACGGGGCCGGTAAATCCACCCTCCTCAAGTGTCTCTTAAGGCTCCACCAAAGCGGCCGCTCCTCGGGCACCCTGACCGTGGCCGGCAAAGACATCTCCACCTACGGCCAAAAGCAGCTGGCCAAAGCCATAAGCTACGTGCCCCAAGCCGGGGGCTGGATCCCCCCTTTTACCGTCCGGGATTTTGCCAAACTCAGCCGCTTTCCCCACGCCTCCACCGTCTCGGGCCTTAGCCCCTCGGACGAAAAGGCCGTGGATCAAGCCTTGGAGTCGGTAGGCCTCACCGACATGGCCAAACGTAGCCTCAAAACCATGAGCGGGGGCGAGAGACAGAAGGCCTATCTGGCGGCGGCGTTGGCCCAAGGGGCGAACATCATGCTCCTGGACGAGCCGGCGGCCTCGCTGGATCCCAAGCACGCTTCCGAACTGGCCGCCCTCCTGGATAAGCTCAATAAAGAATCGGGCCTGACGGTTATAATGGTCACCCATGACCTAAACCACCCCCTCAAGACCGGCGGGCTGGCCCTGGTCCTGGCCGGGGGCGAGCGCCGCTACTTTGGCCCGGCCTCGGGCCTCCTCGGGGGCGGGGTACTGGAAGAGGCTTTCCAACACGAGTTTTTGTACCTCGACCATCCCTACGGTCAGGGCCGATTGGTGGTGGCCAGATGAGCGCGCCCCTTCGCATAAGCCTCCTCATTGCCCTGTCGCTCCTAATACTGGCCGTATGCCCCTTCATGGGCTTGACCTTCATCTCTCCGGCCGTTTTGACCGTCCCGGACCACCCGGCCTCAGAAGTTTTCTGGTCCCTTAGGGTGCCCCGAACCCTGGCCGCTTTCCTGGCCGGGGCCGGGCTCTCGCTGGGTGGGATGATCTTCCAGGCCCTTTTCCGCAACCCGCTGGCCACGCCCTTTACCCTTGGCGTCTCCTCCGGCGCCTCTTTCGGGGCCTCGGTTTATTTTTGGCTGGGCGGCATCGCCCTAATCAAGTCCGGGAGCCTGGGGCCCCTCTTCTCGTCTCTCTTGGGGGCCTTTCTCTCGATGTTCCTGGTCTGGTCCATCACCCGCTCTAGGGGAGGCTTCCAGACGGCCGTCATGCTTCTGGCCGGCGTGGTCATTAACTTTTTCTTTTCCAGCCTAGTTCTTTTCGTTCAATACATGAGCGACGCCCACGACTCTCTCCGGATCATGCACTGGCTCATGGGCTCTCTCGCCAATCTGGAGACGGCCCGTCTGGCCGAGCTGGCCTTCGTGACCATAATGGGCACGATTTTCGTCATGTCCCTGGCCCCGCAGATCGACCTCCTTACCGCCGGAGAGGAACTGGCGGCCAGCCGTGGGGTTAAACTAAAAACCCTCAAACTGGAAATCTTCATAGTGGCCTCGGTGGTGGTGGGCACGGTGGTCTCCCTGGCCGGGCCTATAGGCTTCGTCGGCCTCATGGTCCCCCACGCTTGCCGACTGATGTTGGGCTGGAACCACCGCCGGCTTACCCCCTCGGTATTCTTCGTCGGCGGGGCCTTCCTCTCCCTCTGCGATCTGGCCTCACGGATGGTGCTGGCCCCGGCCGAGCTGCCCATAGGCATAGTCACGGCCCTCCTGGGCGGGCCTTTCTTCCTCTGGATCCTCTTTAGGACCAACTCGGCGGGCGATCTCTTTTAACCGCTCGGCTCACCGCCCGCCACAGGCCCGACGCTTCGCGCCAACGGCCCGACGCTTCGAGCCGCCGTTTTCCGCCGGAGGGGGCCCTCTTGTGGTTCCTTTCGACGGCCTCCCGGAGAGCCCTGGGACCGTCTATTGTCCCTCGGCTGCCCTTTGGCCGCCTTGGTGCCCTTTTGGACTCGTTTTAACCGCTTTTGCCCCCTTGGCTGGGCCTCCCGTCCCGGGCGGCTTTGAGGGCCCACTACCCGCCAATTAGGCAAAATCAGGACTTATTTTTTCCGATGGCCTTCATTACTAAATTATTCTTTATTTCTTATATTGACATTTTTCTAAGGACGGTTTATATATAAGTCCGTCATCAAGAGACAAATTCTGCGTTCAGAGTGATTATATGGAATTAGACATTATAGCGACCGACGAGATCGAGCTGGAAATCATCGACGACATCGAACTGCCCACCAACTTCGATGCCTTTGGCGGTCCCTTTCCTTACGACACCAAACACGTCAGAAGGGTGGCCGGTTCCCTCCTGGCCGAGGCCATGGCCATCGCCAAACCTAGGGCGGCTTTTAAGCTTTCGCTCGTCAAAGTGGAAGAACTGGGCTCGGGCCACCGGGTCCAGATCGGCCCGATAACCTTGGAAAGCCAGGTTCTGACCGACAACCTAAAAGACTTGGGCCGGGTCTTCCCTTTCCTGTGTACCGAGGGCCCGGAGCTGGCCAACTGGTCGGCCACCCTAAGCCCCCGCGACAAAACCGCCGCCTTCGTCATCAGGTACATGGCCCTCAAGGAAGCCGAAAGACGACTGGAAGCCCGCCTGACCGAACTCTACGGCCTCTCTAACCTGGGGGCCATGAGCCCCGGCGTCTTGCCGGCTTGGCCCCTGACCGGCCAGAAAGATCTTTTCCAGCTCCTCTCGCCCCTCCCCAGCCAGCTGGGCGTTTGCCTCAAAGGCGAATCCTTTTGGATGAGCCCGGACGTCTCCTCTTCCGGCCTCTTCTTCGAGACCGAGGTCGGCTTCCACAACTGCCGCCTCTGCCCTCTGGACACTTGTCCCTTGAGACGCTTTGGCCGCGACCACGTCGAAAACGTCCCCATCCAGGGCTTACTGGGCTAGCTTCCCGCTTTGGGCGGGCCAATCCCTGGCCGGGTTACCCTTTGGGTAACTGGCCCCTAAACCCGGTAGCCTTTGATCCCCATAGCCACAATCCGGCCAGTCTTACCCAATTGCCCAAAGCCAGGCGACCCAATGGAATTACCACTCTTGTCTCCCGCAAACGACCTTGTTTTTCTCTGGCTATTCGGAATCACCGGCTCGCCCAAGGCTACGGCGGATTTCCTCAAAGCGGTATTGGAAATCGACACGGCCGAACCGTCGCAGTTGGAAATTGCCGATACCGACGCGAGGGATTTGGCCTACGTGGACGAGCCTTTCCAAGTCAGGGCCGAGCTGACCGGAGACGATAAGGCTATCGTCGAGATTAAAATCCCGTTCGATCGGGATCACGCCAGACGGTTGTCCTTTTTCAATAATCAATTACTCTTAAACCAAATTGAGGGGATAGAAGATCTATCGCTGCTCAAAAAAACCGTAACCATTGGGATAATGAATTTTGTCCATTTACCGCTGGATTCGAAATACCACAATACCTTTTCGATGTCCTCAACGACCCTAAAATTGACCGCCTTTTCGGAAATCCACACCATAGAGCTGCCCAAACTACCGGCCGAGCCGGATGGTACCCCACTGTGGGCATGGGCAAAATTTTTGTCGGCCCGCGAGACCGACGATTTCGTCGCGGCCTCGCGACTTAACCCCATAATCGAAGAAACGTACGAGGAGCTTAAGGCACTATCCGCCAATCCGGTGATCAGGACCCGGGCCGAGTTCCACTCGGCCATTCTCCCCGCCATCAGGATAACGGCCCGAAGGCATTGGATCGAGGGCAAGGAATGCGGGTTGTCGGAGGCCTTGAAAGTTACCCCAAGATATTATGATGAATTCCCAAATTAATAAATTTTAGCTAGACATATTCTACATTAATCACCCTCAATTCCTTCCGTAGGCCATGGCCACACCCACCAAATCCGATGGCCCCCGCGG
>JAIRNQ010000215.1 GCA_031257955.1 Deltaproteobacteria bacterium
ACGTCATCGCCGTGACCATGGCTTTAACGGTCTTGGGCGCCCCCCATATTTTCGGCTTACTGGAGATGTCCTACAACCTGGGTGCCATCGCCGTTTGGTTTGGCTTGGCCCACGTGGCCTTGTTGGTTGTCTGCACGTTGTGCACGGCTAACTGGGTGCGCCGGGCTAACGTCGCGACCATGCCCGAGATGCTCAGTAGGGTTTTCGGCCCCACGACCCGGTTATTGGTCGGCTGTGTCATGTCAGGTATGGTCTGGGCCATTCTAACCCTCGAGTCCCAGGGCGTTGGCATCGTTTTCTCCACCATCACCGGTATGACCATTACCCAGGGGACCATCCTCGGCGGGACCTTGGGGGCCCTCTACGTTCTCTTGGCCGGCATGAAAGAAATCGCTTGGGTTAATTTTATCAACTGCGCCATTATGTATGTTGGCTTAATTCTCGCTTTCATTCAGCTAAGCGTTGGCCTTCCCGGCGGCTGGGGCGAGGTTCAGGCCCATTATCTTTCCCAAGATCAAGCGGCCATGCTCTCGATATTTGGCACCAAGGAATTATTCCTTCTGTTCGCCATCCCCAACATCATCGCCACCGTGACTTGCCAGTCGGTTTCCCAACAGCTCATTCAACCGGCCATATCGGTTAACGATCCCAAGGGATTTAGGAAAGCCTTGTGGCTGGCCGCTCCCCTCAATGGCATGTTTGGCGTTTTTATCATCTGCATAGGCTTGGCCGCCAAAGCCAACCCGCAATTTAGCGAGCTTGGGCCCAAGATGGCCGGAACCACCATGCTTTTCGCCTCGCTCCCGCCCTGGCTGGTGGCTTGGCTCTTCGCCGCTTTCTTAGGCGCCATTCTCAGCAGCTTGGCCGCCGCGGTTATGGCCCCGGCTACCATCTTCACCATGGATATCTACAAAAACCTATTCAAGGGCGGAAAGCTCGACGAAAAGGGCGAAGCCAAGGTAACCCGCATAACCATCGTTATCCTTTGCGCCATGGCCATTAGCACGGCCCGTAACCTCCCCCCCATCGTCTCGGCCATGAGCTGGCTCTTCGCCTGGCTCTCGCCCGTGTTTGTGCTCCTGTTCATGGGTCTCTTCTGGAAAAGGTCCGAGCTGGCCGCGAACGTCACCTTGATAACCGCCTGGATCGCCAACTGCATATGGTCTTTTACCCCAATAGCCTCTGCCTTGGGCATGGGCGGCATCCATAACGTCTATCTGACCGTGGCTTTGAGCTTGGTCGTCTCAATCACCCTATTAACCGTCTGCGAATCTAAACCCGGGCTCTATCGGGGCAAGAGCGTAGCTCAGAGAATGGAGGCCAACCAAAATGCTGTTTAACATCTTCGCCCAGGCTATCGCCAGTATCGTCGTCATGGTCGTCGTCGGGGTAGGCCTGGATTATCTCATCGGCAGCAAGTACGACTGAGGCTCGCCTGAAGGCGCGCCCATTCAGGCCTTCCAAAATTGGCTAGACAATGGACTAGCCAATCAAGCAATTTGAACTTTCAAGGAGATAATAGTATGGACAGTCTTGGTATTGAGCTGCCATGGATGCTGACGGTGGTCGGAGTCATGTTCGCCTACGGCGTAGTGTCCTTGATCGGCGTCTTCGTAAAGAAGAACGCCAAGAAAGACGGAGAATAACCGTTCGCCCGTCCCCGGGCCAAATTGGCCCGGGGACTGGATTTTTCAAAGAACCATTGTGGAGTTGGAGCGTGAGTTTGACAATCGCCATAATTGGCGCGGGTCTTATGGGTCGGGGCATAGCCCAGGTCTTTGCTTTGGCCGGTTACTCGGTCAATCTGTATGACGCCTTCCCGGAAGTGGCCACGGCCGCGCCGGAAAAAATAACCTCCGACTTGAGTTTGTCCGTCGGGTCTGGGCTCATAGAGCTTGGCCAGGCGGCGACCGCCCTGAAAGCCATTACTCCCCAAACCGAGCTGGGGTTGGCGGTTCGGGACTCAGAGTTGGTCATAGAATGCGCTCCGGAGAAGATGGAGCTCAAACAGGCCATATTTAAAGAACTTGACGAATTATGCCCACCGGAGGCGATCTTGGCCTCCAACACCTCGGTTATGAGCATCACCGAGATCGGTAGCCAGGCGGCCAATAAAATGCGGGTCATCGGGACCCATTTTTGGAACCCGCCCCATCTCATCCCCTTGGTTGAGGTGGTCCAAACCGAGATCACGGCCCCTTGGGCCATAGAGAAAACCATGGAGATCCTGCTCTCCGCTGGAAAAAAGCCCATACACGTCAAGAAAGACGTCCCGGGATTCGTGGCCAACCGTATGCAGCACGCGCTTTGGCGGGAGGCCTTTCACATACTCGACGAGGGCATCGCCGACGCGGCGACCATTGACCAGGCCGTTCGCTATGGCTTTGGCCTTAGGCTGCCCCAGCTGGGGCCCATGGAGAACGCCGATCTGGTTGGTCTGGATCTGACCTTGAACATCCACGACTATATTCTCAAATTTTTAGCCAGCGGGTCCGAACCCTCGAAAACCCTCCGCCAGAAAGTCGCGGAGGGGCAGCTAGGCTTTAAAGGCAACGGCCAAGGTTTTCAAACTTGGTCGGAAGACGAAATGGCCAAGTCCCGCGAGAATTTGGCCAAATATTTACTTAACATAGCCGTAGCCAAGAAAAATCGACAGTGAGCCATAAATGTCCAAAGTCATAATAACCGTGGCCCCCACCGGGGCTTGGCCCAGCAAGAAAGATAACCCCGCCATACCCTTCACCCCCAAGGAGATCGCCGAAGATGTCCTGGCCTGCTGGAAGGCTGGGGCGGCCATGGCCCATCTACACATGCGCGACGATAACGGCCAGGGCACCATGTGTAAGGAAAAATTTAAAGAAACCGTGGCTTTAATACGTGAAAGTTGCGATATTATCATTAACCTTACTACCAGCGGGGACTTAAACGCCACCGACGAGACCCGCATGGAACACCTAACCGAGATCGTCCCGGAGGTGGCCTCTTACGACTGCGGGACCATGAACTGGAGCCACAACAGCGTTTTTTACAATACCCCGCCGTTTTTGGAAAAGCTCGGCAACCACATGCGAGAGCTCGGGGTGAAGCCGGAAGTTGAGATCTTTGACGCCGGCATGGTTTACAACTCCTTCCATTATCTTAAGCTTGGCGTTTTAAAGGCCCCAATCCATTACCAGTTTGTTCTCGGGGTCCCGGGGGGCATGGACGCCACGGTAAAGAATTTAGTTTTTTTGCAAAGCCTGATTCCCCCAGACGCGACCTGGTCGGCTCTGGGCGTGGGCCGGGGTCACATTCCGATAATGCTGACCGCCTTGGCCATGGGAGGCCATGTCCGCGTCGGCATGGAAGACAACGTGTATATCGACAAGGGGGTCCTGGCCAACGGCAACACCCAATTCGTTGAACGGGCGGCCCGCATTATCGGAGAGGTTAACAAAACCCCAGCCACTCCGGCTGAGGCCCGCGCCATTCTTGGCCTGGGCAAACCCGGGGGTGACAAATGAATTCTTCGTTTGTCCCTTCCCCCGACCGGGCCGCTAAAGCCGGCCCCTATCTCGCCAACAATGTCAGAACCCTTCTCGCCGCCGCGCCCCTGGCGCCGCTGGCCGCTCACTCCGGAGGTTCCAAGTGAAGCCCGTTATCGTTAGCGCCGTCCGCACGGCCATAGGATCTTTCAATGGCTCTCTGGCTACCGTCCCGGCGGTTGAGTTGGGCGCCCTGGTCATTAAGGAAGCCTTGAGCCGGGCGGGAATAGCTCCCACTTTGCCCGACGTGGTCATCATGGGCAACGTTTTGCAAGCGGGCTTGGGCCAAAACCCGGCCAGGCAAGCGGCCGTGAAGGCCGGCATTCCGGTGGACACCTCATCGTTTACCATCAACAAAGTTTGCGGATCGGGCCTAAAGGCCGTGGCCTTGGCCGCCCAGGCCATAAAGGCCGGGGACGCCGAATGCGTGGTGGCCGGCGGCATGGAAAACATGTCCCTGGCCCCCTATGTGCTGGAAAAGGCCAGAACGGGTTATCGCATGGGAGACGGCAAGCTCGTCGACGTCATGATTCGTGACGGCCTCTGGGACGCCTTTAACGACTACCACATGGGCGTTACCGCCGAAAACGTGGCCAGGCAATGCTCGCTTTCCCGAGAAGAGCAAGACGCCCACGCCCTGACCTCCCAGACCAGGGCCGCAGCCGCCATCGACTCGGGGGCCTTCAAGAAAGAAATCGTCCCGGTGGTCATTGCCGGCAAAAAAGGCCAGACCGTCTTCGAGGTGGACGAGTTTCCCAGAAAAGGCACCGACGCCGCGTCGTTAGCCAAATTGCGGCCGGCCTTTGAGAAAGAGGGCACGGTCACGGCCGGTAACGCCTCGGGCATTAACGACGGGGCGGCCGCCCTGGTGGTCATGAGCGAGGCCAAGGCCAAAGAACTAAACATCAAGCCCCTGGCCACCATCGTCTCCTACGCTTCCGAAGGCGTGGATCATTCGGTCATGGGCCTGGGGCCCATACCGGCCACCAAAAGCGCTCTGGCCAAAGCCGGCTGGACCGTGGCCGATTTGGATTTGATTGAGGCCAACGAGGCCTTCTCGGCCCAGTTTTTGGGCGTGGGCCGGGAGCTGGGACTGGATTCGGCCAAAGTCAACGTCAACGGCGGGGCTGTGGCCCTGGGCCACCCCATCGGTGCCAGCGGGGCCCGGATCTTGGTAACCCTTCTCCACGCCTTGGAAGCCAGAAATCTAAAAAAGGGCCTGGCTACCCTCTGTATCGGCGGTGGCATGGGCACCGCACTAATCGTGGAACGATAAGGGCTTCAGCCCCCTCGCCCCGGTTTAGGCTGGCCCCTCGGCCAGCCTAAACCTGTCTTAGCAAAATTGTTTTATATAAATGAATATATAATCATAAACGTAATTAAGACAAAGATGTCTTAAGGAGGATCAATGCCCGTATCCTTAATATCCGCGAAAGAGGCCGCCAACATGATACCCAATGGGGCCTCGGTCATGTTTGGTGGATTTATGAATTGCGGCGGCTCCAAAACCGTGGTTGACGCCTTAATCGAGGCCGGCAAAAAAGATCTGACCATGATTTGTAACGATACCGGTTTGCCCGGGGTTGGCGTGGCCAAGCTTATCGAAAACCGCAGGGTCAAACGGCTTAAGAGTACCCACGTGGGCCTTAACCCCGAAACCGGCCGGCAGATCAACGCCCAAGAGCTGGAATACGAATTGATACCCCAAGGCACTTTTGTGGAACGCATCCGGGCGGCCGGGGCCGGTTTGGGCGGCGTTTTAACCCCCAGCGGCGTGGGCACCATAGTGGCCGAAGGCAAGCAAGTCTTAACCATTGAAGGCCGGGAGTATCTTTTGGAGCTACCGTTAAGGGCCGATTTTGCCATCCTTAGAGGCAACACGGCGGACAAGGCCGGAAACATCCACTACCGCTTAGCCACCCGCAACTTTAACGTGGCCATGGCCACGGCCGCCAAAACGGTCATAGCCGAAGTCGAAAAGATCGTTGAGGTCGGGGAGCTCGAACCGGACATGGTCATGACTCCCGGCGTTTTCGTCGATTATCTGGTCCAGGCTTGAGGTGAGAGATGAACCCTAAAGAAATTATAGCCCGCTTCGTCGATTGTCTGGTCTAGGCAGAGGTGAGAGATGAACCCTAAAGAAATTATAGCCCGCAGGGTGGCCATGGAGTTTAACGACGGGGATTTCGTGAACCTCGGTATCGGCATCCCCACAATGGTAGCCAATTACCTTCCCGAAGGCGTAAAAGTCATCCTCCACGCCGAAAACGGATTTCTGGGCATGGGACCGGCCCCGGCCCCGGGCCAGGAAGACCCGGATCTAGTCAACGCCGGCGGTCAGCCCTCAAGCCTATTTCCGGGCGGGGCCAGCTTCGACAGCGCCACTTCCTTTGGGATTATCCGCGGCGGCCACTTACGGGCCACCGTTCTGGGTGCCTTGGAAGTTGACGAGGAAGGTAACTTGGCCAACTGGATGATACCCGGCAAGATGGTCTCTGGCATGGGCGGGGCCATGGATTTGGTGGTGGGCGCCCGTCAAGTTATCATCGCCATGGAACACACGGCCAAGGGCCGCCCCAAGATCCTAAAAAAATGCACCCTGCCGCTCACGGCCGTCAAAGAGGTCGATCTGATCGTGACCGAAATGGGCGTCTTTGATTACAGCGATGGCCTAACCCTCAGAGAAATTGGCCCCGACGTGACCATCGAGGACATCAAACAGGCCACCCAGGCCGACTTTAACGTCGCCAAGGACCTTAAGCCCATGCTTAGTTAATCCTTCTGACCCCACTCGGACATAAGGGTTAAACCATGGACCCATAACACTAAACCATTAACCACCGGCTACCGGCCATCAACTATCCGCCACCGGCCACCGGCCATCGGCTACCGGCCATCAACTATCCGCCACCGGCCATTGGCCGTTTTCCTGGGTCTCGCCCCCGCGCCCTTCCGGCACGGTCCCCTTGGCGAGATCTGACCACCAACCCGGGCGGCCTTTCTGGACTTGGGCCCCAACGCCCAAATCCTAGTCCTTTCGCCAATGCCCCCAGCGCGGCCGCCAAACTGGCCCACTGGTTCCGGAAGGCGTTATTTCCAACGAGTTCTTCGCGGGGAAACCATAGCGGTCCGGCCTATTCCCCCTCCCCCAGGGCCAACTGGCCCCGGTCCTAACCAACGTAGAAACATGTCCTTAGTCACCTTCCGTTTCTGGGTCATATCCAAAGGCCCCAACCTCATAACCGACCGCTTTCAGTCCGGAGACGCCATTGCGTCTCCCGCCCGAATATAACCACCAACTTAGCCGGGACAAACGAAACTCTTTCGTCGGCTAAAACTATCCCACCCTTGACTGTCCCCAGACAACCCGGAAGGATCCCAACCAAGGGCTTCCTTCTGGGCCTGGGGCGCCGCCAACAAATCCTCCCTTAATTGGTAGAGCCTTTCCCCACCCTAGTATTTTAGCCATTAAGCTAATTAATTTGATTCTTTGATGATAAATTCATAACATTAATCAATTTGTCATAAATTTTTATACTTTGAATAAAATTGCGACTATCGGGCCCTACATAGTTTTTACTATAAAAACATAAATTTAGCCAAAATTTGAAATAAGCTGACGGATCCCGGCTAGGGTAGGCTTTGCCTAAGTAATAGTCTTGTATTTAGCCATAATTATGGTGGGGAGAACGTGGAGGGTTAGCCGCGGTGGCCTAGAAAAGGGGTAGTCGTTCACGCATAGGCTTGGGAACCGCAGGGTCTGTGGCCTATCTCTTGGCATTTGGCCGCTAGAGGCGTCGGCGTCGCCTGAAAAGATTGGCCTATCCGCCTAGCCGCCAAAGCGCCCTATCCGTCAAAGCGCGAGGAATGGCAACCCATTGGCATTTAGGTACTCGGCCAAGCGTTAAAATCCCAAAGGACGGGCCGTTGGTTATTGGGGATTTTCAAGTTTCCGGCGCG
>JAIRNQ010000241.1 GCA_031257955.1 Deltaproteobacteria bacterium
GGGGCAGATCTTCCATGAAGAGGGCCATATCCATCATTTTTTTTATTTTTGGATCGGTGTTCATGACCTCTTTGATGATTGGGTTGGTTAGAACGTCAGCCAAACAGGTACCCGGTTTGTCGGGAACCAATTTGGTTATGGCCGTCACGTCCGGCAAGGGGATGTCCAGGGCCCGGCCCACGGCTTTGATGGCCGCCTTGGCTTTCATCTGACCCAGGGTCAGGATTTGGGCGACATAATCGCTTCCCCCATAGGTGTCGGTCACGTATTTAATGACTTCATCCCTACATTCGGCACAGAAATCAACGTCGATATCAGGCATGGATATGCGTTCGGGATTTAGGAACCGTTCGAATAACAGATCGTATTTGATCGGGTCTACGTCGGTGATGCCCAGACTCCAAGAGACCAGGCTGCCCACGGCCGAACCACGGCCAGGGCCGACGGGGATTTTATTTTCTTTGGCCCAGTTGATAAAATCGGCAACTATCAAAAAATAGCTCGGGAAATTCATGCCGTTGATTACGGAAACTTCGTGTTCCAAGCGCTCAAGGTATTTGGCCTGGTCTTCCTGCGACAACGGTTGGCCCGCGCTTTCAAGCTTTTGGAAACGTTTCTCCAAACCTTCTTCGGCCTGAGTCTTAAGTTGGTCGGCGGCGTTGTTTTCGCTTAGCCCAGGCAAACTTGGGAAATGGTAGACTCTTCTGGCCGGGTCGGCGTTAGGGAAATCGATTTCACATTGGTCGGCGATGACCAAGGTATTGGCCAGGGCTTCGGGGCACCAATCGAAATCGCTGGCCATCTTTTCTGGGCTTTTAAAGTAAAATTCGTTTGACTCCATGCGCATCCGGCTTTGCTCGGAAACGAGCTTTCCTGTTTGTATGCACAGAAGCAAGTCGTGGGCTTCGTGGTCTTCCTCCCGTAAATAATGGCAGTCATTGGTGGCCACCAAAGGGATGCCGGTAGATTTGGATATATCCACCAGGGATTTGTTGGCCAGGGCTTGAAGGGGCAGCCCGTTCATCTGGATCTCGAGATAAAAGCGGTTTGGGAAGATTCCGGCCAAATTTTCGGCAGCTTTTTTGGCGTCGTCCAGACGGCCCGATAAGGCGATCATGGGAACTTCCCCCTGAAGGCAGCCGGAAAGGGCGATAATACCTTCGTTGTACTTACTCAAAAGCTCGTAATCGACCCTGGGCCTATTGTAAAAACCCTCCAGGTTGGCCAAGGAGATTAGCCGGCAGAGATTGTGGTAGCCGGTATTGTTTTGGGCCAGCAAGGTTAAATGGTTTCTGACCTCGCCTTTGTTTCGGCTCTGGCGTCCTTGGGGCGTCACGTAAGTTTCAACACCCAAAATTGGCTTAATCTTGGCCTTGAGCGCCGCCTTGTAGAAGGTCCAAAGCCCAAACATCTGCCCGTGGTCGGTCACCGCCACCGCCGGCATGCCCATTTCTTTGGCCGTATTAACCAAGTCGTTTATTCTGATCGCCCCGTCCAGGAGGCTATAACAGGTATGGACGTGTAGGTGAACGAAACTCATGGTTACCTTTCATGGATAGTTGTTGGAGATAACAGTTTTGCGATACGACGAAGAGCTAATTTTTAAAACTGAAATGGCCCACCGCTAAAGGGTATTCTTTGGCCCGGACTGGCTTCGTCATGAGTAAAAACAAAACGAAATAACAATTTTTACGGGATTGTTCGGATTTCGCCAACCGTTGCTTAAAAATAATGGCTATAGATTGAAAAGGGAAATTCGCTGACCAAACTATAGCAAACTTCATCTTAATAGTTCAACGCTAGTATTAGCGTCGCAATGTTAGTTAAACAATACTATCGTAACATTGAGGTATTAACACTTAGGGTGTGGTTACCGTCAAAAAGTTTTTAATTAAAAGCTTGAAAAAATACAATATAAAGCTGCCAGGATTCAAAGGTCACAATGTTAATGATTGAAAGTTTAAAGGGGTACCAGCTAAGTTAGAAAGTCACATGGTTATAAGGATTGTCGGCCAATTGACGATATCGCATAATTAAAACGATTGACGGCCATGTTACCAGGTCACAAGTTCAAAGGGACGGTTTGGTCCGGTCAATTGGATTCGAGTCTGTAGTTGGGTGCCTCGGTAGTGATTATGACGTCGTGGACGTGGCTTTCCTTGCGGCCGGCCGAGGTGATGCGGACAAATCTGGCCTTTTCCCTGAGGGAATCCAGATCTTTGGCGCCCAGGTAGCCCATGCCAGCCCTAAGGCCGCCCAGAAGTTGGTAGATGGTTTCCGATAGCAGACCGCGATAGGGAACGCGGCCAACGATGCCCTCGGGCACCAGTTTTGAGCTGATTTCGGAGGACTTTTGTCCATAGCGATCGGCTGAGCCTTCCCTCATGGCCTCAAGTGAGCCCATCCCTCGGTAGGTCTTGTATGAACGGCCTTGGAAGAGGA
Source organism: Deltaproteobacteria bacterium (assembly GCA_031257955.1). Classification (GTDB taxonomy): domain Bacteria; phylum Desulfobacterota; class Desulfarculia; order Adiutricales; family Adiutricaceae; genus JAIRNQ01. The sequence goes on from JAIRNQ010000241.1 coordinate 2,443, forward strand.
TCTTCTCCCCGGGGCTTTCCTCGGTACCGGCCAGCAGGGAGCCAAGCATGACGGCGGCCGCCCCACCGGCCAAGGCTTTTACGATGTCGCCGGAGAATTTAATGCCTCCGTCGGCAATAATGGTACTGCCCAGTTTTTTGGCCTCGGCGGCGCATTCGAAAATGGCTGTCATTTGGGGTACCCCCACGCCGGCGATAATGCGGGTGGTACAAATGGAACCCGGCCCAACGCCGACCTTTACGGCGGCGGCGCCGGCTTCGATCAGGGCCCGAACCCCTTCGGCCGTGGCCACGTTTCCGGCTATGATTTCAACGTTGGGGAAGGTGGACCTGAGTTCCCTGACGATGGCCACGTTGGTTAAGGTGTGCCCGTGGGCCGAGTCAACGACCAAAAGGTCAACTTTGGCATTGACCAAGGCCTCGGCCCTGGGGAGGGTGTCGGCGCCGCCCACGGCGGCGCC
>JAIRNQ010000304.1 GCA_031257955.1 Deltaproteobacteria bacterium
AACCGGATCTGGCCGCCGCCCACGGGGCGGCCATCCTGGGCGGGATGTTGGGCGGGAAAATGGCCGGCCCAACTTTGGTGGACGTGACCATTCATACCATCGCCGCCGAGGTCCTGGCCGCCGAAAGCCGGCGGATCCCTGACTTTGGCCAGGAAGGGGAAGTGGGCCCGGACTTTCCGGCCCGGGTGTGTCTGGCCATAATTCCGGCCAACTCGGCCTTGCCCTTTAGGGTCACGGCCCTTTATGACTTTCGGCCGGGGGAACGCGAACCGAGCCGCCTTTCTTCGGAACTGCAGCGCAAAGGCACCATCAAGCTTTACGCCGGCGGGGAGCGCAATCCGGCCAAAAATCGAAAACTTGGGGAGATTGGCCTCAAAACCGGCAACCATCCCCAGCGTTCGGGCCTGTCGTTGGAGTTTTCTTACGACGCCAACGGGCTGTTCCATGTCCGCCCGGTCCAAAATTTTGGCTACCCCGGCTTTGAGCTTAAACTCCAAGGCCCCGAATTGGAGGCGGCCTTCGACCCCGACTCGGCGGTCAAGTTCGACAAACGGCCCGGGCCGGGCCTCTACCTCCAAAGCCCACCCTACCGGCTGGTGGCCCCGCCCGCGGAGGGCCCCCGGACGGGCCAAGGCCCCGGAGATGGGCCGGATCCGGCCGGACCGGACGGAAGGGACGGGCGGGACGGGCCAATGAACCATTACGTGAGGCTGGGCTTGGCGGCCCTGAACCGGGAAGGCGACACGGCCAGGGGGCGGGAGCTGGCCGAGACCCTTTCGGCTTACCGTAAGGCCCTGGCCTCTCCGGGAACCGAGAGCGGGACCCTGGACGATCTGGAGCCGCGCCTACTGGCCGCGCTCGACTGAGGCCGGCCTTGGCCCGGGCAAGGCCCGATACGGGCGCCGGCGGCGCCCGGGGCCGTAAAGGAACGAGATGAAACAAACCAACGAGGCGGCGGCCAGGCGGCCCGCGGCCGGGGGACTGGGCCTGGGCGATCGGGCTTACTCGCTGTGGCATATGGGGAACTGGGCCAAGTTCGCCTCCCTCATGGACGAGTTCGGCGACGAACCCCACCTGAAGCCCTGGCGGCCCCACTGGCCCCACGCCCTCTATAACGCCCTGACCATGGCCACTTTCGAGGAGCGCCAGCCCTTGGCCATAGCCGAGCTGGCCAGAAAGCTGCAGACGGTTTCGGAATTCCCCAAAGCCGCCCTGTTTCGCGACTGCGCGGCCATCGCCCTGGACGGCTTCAAGTTCCTCTCCCCGGACTTCGTCCCGGCCCGGCTGGAAACGGACCCCGCCGATCTGCCGCCCTGCTGGGCCGAAATGCGATCCAGGCAAACCGAACCCCTCGGGGAGGCCGCCGCCAAAAGGTTTGACCGCCGCCAAAGCTTGGTCGGCCAGCTAAACGGGAGTTTTTTAAACCTGCCGGAAGACAATTCCGGGGACCCGCCCACCGCCTTCGCCGTATTGGCCAAGCGGCTCGAGGCCACCGCCTTCACCCGGGAAGAGGCCTCGGTCTTTAGGGCCGTCTCCGATCTGGCCGGCTTGATCGGCAAGTTCCGGCAAAGCGGCCGGCTGCCCGTCGCCCCCGTCGACGAGGCGGCGGTAAAAAACGTCGCCAACAATTTGTCCCATGGGGCCGTCTCCACCCTGACCCGTTATTTTCTGACGGTCGCCGAGCGGGAGGCCGGCCGGGCTTGGGCCGACCACTATAAGGCCAAGTTGTTGATGCGGCCCCTTTTGGCCGACGAGGATCTGGCCAACATCCACGGCCTTTTGACCGGCGAGGACGACGTTTCCAAATACGCCACCGTCTGCGCCCTCTCGCTGTGGTCCGGCTGGACCCCGGTCGAGCGGCTCCTTCTGGCCAACCTGGAGGCGGAAGCCGTTTACGCCCGCCACTTGGCCGAATCCGAAAAGTTGGCCGGTAAATCCACCCCCCAACCCGGACAAGTTACCCGGGAGATCCGCGCAGAGATAAAAACCCAGCTAAGACTGGCCTTACACAACGTCGGCCGGCACTCCAAAGTCTGCTTTCCCCATAGGTTGCCCCTGACCGGCCCGGCCTATCGGATTTATTCCCGATTCGCCCTAAGCGCCCCCGAACTCTTCGTCGGGCCCAATGGTTTTTCGCCGGACCCGGAGGGCTTGCTCCCGGGGGCCTTCGTCAGTTTGTGGCTCCAGGCCGGCGACGGCGAGCGGGCGGCCTTGGAAAAATACTTGGCCGATACCGGCCTCAAGCTGGACTACTCCCGGGCCGGGGTCCCGGAACGCTTGGCCGCCAACGTCTTTAGGCGTTTCGTCGGCCTTAAGGCCCGCGGCCAGAAACGGCTTCTCGATAGCCTGGCCAAGCTTAAGGACATGAGCCAAGCGAAATCGTTCTCCCTTTTGGCCGGCAAGATCCTTCAAACGGCCATTGAACGATGCGCCTTCGCACTAAAAAATATACCTAAAAGCCATAACTTTTGGCAATTTTGTCTGGCGAACAAAGAATTTTTTCTAAATGTCCTGCCCGACGGAAACGACCGGTGCCTCCTACATTACGCGAACCCGGACCAGAGCCTGGACGCGGCCTTTGAGCCCGATTTCGTCCGGGTGGTGGCCGAAATGGCCCAGACCCCGTCCGGCGCCCGGTTCGCCTACTCGGCCCTCTTTCTCTTGGCCGGCTGCCAAGGCCCGCCCCCGGCGGTCATGGCCAAGCTCATGGCCGCCGCGGCGCCTTTTTTCGCCGAGGCCGATTGCCGCGCCGGGGATTTGATCCCGGCCCTTTACCGCGGTCGGGAAAGCCGGGAGGTCGAGGCCATAATCGAGGCCATGGTCAACGAGCTGGACCAAGCCTACGGCGACGGAGTCGATTGCGACGAGGCCACCTACGACACTTTGGAACTCTTTAGAAGCGAACTCTTTAAAGCTTCGCTCAGGTAATTGGCTTCATGGCCCCGCCTTCGGCCGGCCCGAAAGCTTGGCCGTCCTTCCCGGAAAGCGATTTGCGGGAAATAATTCGCGGGAATCGATTTGAGTGACACAGCCGGCCGAAAACTCTCGGCCAAAGGAGGCTTTTATGAGCGGCGCGCAAGACGTTACGGCCAGCCCGGGTAAAAATGCCATAATCATGGTCCTGGGCATACCCGATTGCGGCAAAGCCAAACCCAAAATTTTGGACCTGTTGGGAAAACTTGACGCTTTGGTCAGAAGCGAGCTAAACCGTTTCCCCGACTCACAAACCGGCGCCGTGGTCGCCTTTGGGGAGGCGGCTTGGCGTAAGCTCTTCCCCGGCTGGCCGGTCCCGCCGGAACTGGCCGTCTTTGAGCCCATAGTCGGCGAAAAACATACCGCCCCCTCGACCCCGGGGGACCTCTTCGTCCACATCCGTTCGAGCCGCATGGACGTCTGTCAGGAACTGGCAGGAATTATTAGCCAAACCCTGGACGGTACGGTCGAGTCCATCGACGAGACCCACGGATTTAGGAACTTTGACGGCCGGGCCATGGTCGGCTTCGTCGATGGCACGGAAAACCCCACCGGCGACGACTCGGTCGGATTCGCCACCATCGAGGCCGATCCCGCCAAGACCGGAAAGGAAGATTTCTCCGGCGGCAGCTACGTCCTTATCCAAAAGTACCTTCACGACATGAAAGGCTGGGAGGGCTTGACCGTCGAGGAGCAGGAGAAGGCCATCGGCCGCCGCAAGTTTAACGATCTCGAGCTCTCCGACGAGGCCAAGCCGGAAAACGCCCACAACGCCGTAACCAACATCAAGGGCGAAGACGGCGAGGAACTCAAAATCGTCCGGGCCAACATCCCCTTCGCCAACGCCTCCAA
>JAIRNQ010000335.1 GCA_031257955.1 Deltaproteobacteria bacterium
ATTTTTTGGTGACCGTTTTCTTGGCGGCGGCGGTCGTGGACTTGGTCACCGTAGATTTGGCGATGGAGGACTTGTCAAAGGGGGAAGTTACCAAGGAGGGCTTGGAAGCGGAAGCGGAAGCGGTGGCCCTGGTTCCGGCGGTAGCCCTGGGGGAGGAGTACTTGTCGCCCAAGGAAGCCTGGAAGGCCATATCCGTCTGGTGTCTGGACTGGGCGATCCACTGATTCTTGAGCTGGTCAGAGATGCCATCGACGCCGATGTTGTCAACGATTCGGCGGGCGCCTATGTAATGGTCGCCGCGGCCCTTGGCGGTCAGGTAGACCTCCTCGACCGTCTTGCCGGTCCTGGGGCTGTGAATGTATTTATCGTCGCCGGTGTAGATACCCACGTGAGAATAACCGTAGTTGAAAAATACCAAATCCCCCGGCCTTAGCTCATGGCGCTCGATGGGCTCGCCAACGGCCAGCATGTCCCTGGAGGAGCGCGGCAAGGATATTCCATACTGCTTATAGACCCAGCTCACGAACCCGCTACAATCAAAGCCGGTCTCGGGTGAGTTTCCGCCGTAACGATAGGGGTTGCCTATCTGGGAAAAGGCGGTCCGGAGTATTTGATTGACTCGTTGTTGGTTCAGAGAAAAAATGGAAGTGATGGGATCTATTTGTTTAATGACTTTAGCTTGATCGGACTTAAAGCAGCCTGGCAGGAACATCACCAATAGTAATATCGGAAGAAAGGAATATTTTATCAACGCGTTTATTTTATGATATCGCATTTAGACTCCCGTTGGATAATTCGATCTCCGTTTTTTTGAATGGCCCACCAAAGTGTGGGTTAGTCATCCATCGAAAACGGGATACGGCTAGCGGGGGGGTTCACGACGCTTAAAAGCAGACTTCAAACCTCAATAGCTGGCATTTCCAGCGGAAAGGCGGCCCCGACAAAGTTAATTTTAAGCCGAACGGGCTAATCCCGGGGATTTGTCCCAATTAGGGATATGCGGGATCACAAAAAATGGAAAGGCCAGTTCTAACTCTCATTAACGGAAAATGACAAATAAAAACGTGAAGTTACCGACTGGATTTCGTTTTAGCCCTTACTGCGAACTAACGCGAGTCCCAGAGCGGCAATTGGCTCGGTTTTCACGTATGGCGGATTTTTTAAAAAGGATCGAAGACGGTTTAAGAAATTCGAAGTTTCGGAAAGCGAAATTCGCTTGACTTTCAGCTAGCCTAATATGCTAACCTTCAGATTGCGTAATTATTACATATAGAATCATAGATGTCAAGCGATTATTTTCAATATTTCAAATTAACGGATATGTGTGCCGTTGATACTGCCAATCGCGCTTCAGGGCGGACCTGGGGACCGGGGGCTAAGGCGGGACAATGGACTTAGTTTTAGACTATCTTTAGATATAAGATACTAGTTCAATTACCTAAATCTATCCTTTAAATGGCAGTTTATTAGCTTTAAGGAATCCTCAGTAGTGGATACTGTCAATATCTCTTCGGATATTTTCTTTACTTCGGCATACGAAGACATCCGTATCAGTCTTTTTATGGTAGGTATCGATCCAGAGGGCATAGACAGGGTATCGGCCCCGAATCCCACCAATATGGGGGCGCTGGCCGGCTCGGCCGCCATGTCGCCGCAGACGGAAACCGATAGGCCCCGGGCCCGCCCGGCGTCTATGGTGGTTTTTATCATCCTGAGGATGGAGGGATGAAATGGTTGGTACAGTTCGGCCACGTCGGGGTTGGTCCGGTCCAGGGCCAAGCTGTACTGGATCAAATCGTTGGTGCCGATGGAGAGAAAATCGGCCTCCCGGGCCAGCTCGTTTACCATCGAGACGGCGGCGGGGACCTCGATCATGATGCCCAAGGGGATTTCGGGCGCCACCTCGTGGCCTTCCCGGGCTAGCCCGTCGGCGGTGTCGGCCATAATCTCCTTGGTTTGCCTGACCTCGTCCAGGCTGGAAATCATGGGCAGCATTATCCTCAGTTGGCCGAAGGGCGAGGCCCTGAGGATGGCCCTAAGCTGGGTCCGGAAAACGTCCTGGTGCTTGAGGCAAAACCTGATGGCCCTGAGGCCCAGGGCTTGGCTTTGGCCGGAACCGTCGAGGTACTTGGCCCCCATGATCTTGTCGGCGCCCAGATCCAAGGTCCGGATGACGACCGGCCTGGGGGAGGCGGTGGCTACCACCCGGCGGTAGATCTCGAACAGTTCTTCCTCGGTGGGCAGCTCCCGTTTGGTCAGGTACATAAACTCGGTGCGGTAAAGGCCTATGCCCTCGCCGCCGGAGGCCATGATGACCGGCAGCTCCTCGACCAGTTCCAAATTGCCCATGACGTCAACCTTATGGTCGTCCAATGTTAGGGCCGGCAGGTGGGCGCAGCGGTTGACCTCGACCTTATAGGAAGCTTGGGCGTTTTGGCGGTTTTTGTAGAAATTGGTGGCGTCGCTGTCGGGGTTGTGGATGACGTGCCCCTCGATGGCGTCGATTATGAGGCGATCGCCGTGTTCGAGGACCTTCAGGAGGCCCTGGGCGCCAACGACCATGGGGATGCCGATGGCCTGGGCCACCAAGGCGCTATGGGAGGTCTGGCTGCCCCTTTCGGTCACGATGCCGGCCACCAACTTGGGGGGCAAGGCGGCCACTTCCGAAGGGTTCAGCTCCAATGACACGACCACGCAGCCTTTCTCGAAGGCCAACCGGTCGCCGGTTTCGCGTTCCTGGAGGGTGGAGACCAGGGAATTGGAAACGGTTTCGATGTCGTAGACTCGACTCTTAAGGTATTCGTTCTCAAAGGAGGAGACTATTTTGATGTATTGGCCAAAAGTGGCCGCCAGGGCCGCTTCGGCGTTGATCCGTTTTTCCCGGATCATGTTCTCGGTTTGGTTGAATAGGTGTGGGTCGTTGAGAAGCAGAAGGTGGGTACTGAATATGTCCCCGTCGGCGGAAATAAGTTCCTGGGGCAAGACTTTCTGGGCCGCCGACAGGTGTTGATAGGTGCGTTCCTTGGCCTCCCGAAGCCTTTGGATTTCGGGCTCGACCATGTCCTGGGAGGCCAGTTTATAGCGGCTGTGCCTGATCCTGCTTGAATGGATTATGTGGACCGGGCCAATGGCCAAGCCATGACCCACGCCCACGCCATAAAATACCGTCTCGGCCGGTACGAATGGGGGCGGAAGGATCATGTTTCGCCAAAACGGTTTTCGATTACCGACGCCACCGCCAAAAGGGCTTGGTCGGCGTCTTCCCCGCTGGCTTTGAGCACTACCTCGGTGTTGTAGGGACAACCCAGGCTAATTAGCGATAAAATACTCCTCACGTCGGCTTGACAGTCGTCTTTAACCAAAAAAATCTTTGACTTAAAAGGTTGGGCCGCCTCGACGAGTTTTCCCGCCGCCCGGGCGTGCAAACCCAGCCTATTTTTAATGACCAACTTAGTGAACATCGTCAAATCGTTGGGGAAAGAGTTGGTCGCGAGGCTTTCCGCTAGTCCCGTGTCTAGATCGTCCATGCTTAATTATCCTTAAGTGGTCCGGCGAAGGCCATCCGCCGCCTCCAGGCTGATGGCCGGGTTTCCGGTAGGGTCACCGCCGACTTTTGGCTGGTGGCCGGTTTTCTTTCTGGCTATTTTGGGCGCTCTGGCTACCGCCCGGCCCGTTTGGGCCCTATGGCTAAAGCCCGGCCCGTTTGGTCGGGTCGGTCGGGTCCCGGCCATTTTTAGGTTCGACGGCGTCCCAATCCCGGTCCGTACCGGCTTGACGGCGAAACTCGGCCCCTTTGGGCGCGATTTCGGCGACGCCGAGTGGGCGGCAATCGTTCCCTCTAACCGGATTCTTACGTCCGGGCCATTGGCTCTGTATGGGCGGCGGTTAAGCCGCGGGTAAAAAAACGCTTTCCCGTTACGGTGGGTGAAACGCGATCTGCGTGGGTCGGGCGCCGCCTAAAGCCGCGCCCAGAAATTCGTGGAAGAATATAAGGGCTTAGATGTGCGGAATTTAGTACCTTATGCTGATGCTTTATCCAGCTATAGTTACCAAAGTGTCAATATCGGCAAATTTTGGTAAAATAAATAATTGAAATCTTGGTAAAGCTTGGCTTTAGAACTAACGTCATGGCGGGTTAAAATAAACTGACCCGCAAAAGTAAGTTTTACCGTCAAATATGGCCAAACGAAAAGAACCGTTAAACGTAACCGGCCAACTTTCGCCTTAGAGATGGCTAAGTTAAGCGAAACAAACTATCGCTCGTACCTTTCGGTGGGCCTTTAGGCTTAACGCGAGGACAAAAATTATATACTTACGGCGCGGTCCATAGACTACCGAATAGTTGTCTGAAACTGAACTCTCGGCTACTAATTCAAGGGCTCGGGGCGGTCGATAAACGGTATCTTAAACGAAAAGAGTAGCCAAAGCGAACAAAACGACCAACAAAACCGGATAAAGTAAGTAACCGACTATGGTCCAATGCCCAAAACTTACCCGTCTATACAGCCAAACGGCCAAGATCGACAAAAGGGCCCAGAGCAAGGACCAGCGGCTGGGATTTTCGGCCGGCAAAAAGACTTTATAAGCGGCCAGGGCCGTCAAAAAGGCCAAGATTAGTAACCACAGCCATTGGATGGCCCAGATAAGCCTTTCGCCGTGGCTGAGTTGGTAGACGCGATAGACGTCGCAGCCAAGCTCGTAGCCCTTAAAGACGCCCCATATTCTAACGGGCCAAGCCAGGGCGCAAAACATGATCGGTATCAACAGGGGGCCCAAAAGCGAACCGGTCAGGGTGGTAACCAGGACCCCGGTCAGACAGCAAAGCGGGAGCCAAGCTTGCCAGAAAAGCTGGTCGCCCTCGGCGGCCAAGGTCGAGGACAGGGCCTGGACCAATTTTTTGTCCGTCTGTGGGGTCAGCTCGCCGGCGGCCTGTTCTTCCTCCAGCCTTAAGAGCGCCCCGATAACCAGCCCGCTGGTAATGGGGTTGGTGTTAAAAAAATCGAGGTTTCTTTTCCTGGCCTCTTTTAGGGCCTGTGGGTGCCCGGCGTGGGTTATGGCCAAAGCCGGATCTATCACCGTCAAGAGCCCCACGCTCTGCTGGCTTCTCGGGTTCCAAAGGGCCTCGAGGATACACAGTTTGAGGGCTATTTTTAGGAGCTGGTAGCGATCGAGGGTTCTCGGTGGGCCCTGCGGTCCGCCGGGGCCATCGGGCATTCTAGCCTCGGTGGCTTTGTCCTTACCACTCATGAAGAAAACCAAAACCTGACCCGGAAGCCTTTACCTTGACTTGTCGGAAAAACCGGCGGAAGTGGGCAAACCGGTCGTTCAACTCCATTTTACACAATTCATTCGGCCTTGTAAACCAGTATGAGTTAATTTTGACGGTAACTTAGCCAAAGATCGTGAAAATTACCAAGTTGGATAATAAGTTTAAGATCCATACAAAAGAATCTAACAATTTATCTTTCAGCGAAGAAACTCTCGCCAAGCTTCCAAGTGGCACTCCTGGAATATATTGGGCCCGAAACGCCTCCAAACCCCAATCGATTGCCCCGTCCGCCCACCTTCAGACCCCCGGGCGGCCCCCATCCGCCCTCCGGTCGACCACTGGCCGACCACCGTCCGCGCCCCGGGCGGCCCCCATCCGCCCTCCGGCCGACCACCGTCCGCTCTTCGGCCGCCCCCTGGCCAATCGAATTTGGCCCTTTTGGGCTAACGATTGGTCAAATAACCGTTGAGTTTTGGCCCGGACGATTTATAATGCGGATATATGTCATTGTCGTCCCAAATAGCCCTTACGGGACCATCCCTGGACTGTAAGGCCCACCGTTAGCCCGTCCGCGTCTCCCGCCCATGGCCCTAGGGCCTGGGGCCATTAACGACCCAAAAAATATCAAATGGTCCAGTCATGGACCAACTATCGGACAATGTTTTTATACCCGGAAGGCATTCGATATCTATAACGACCTCTGCCCTGGGCTGGCCCCGTCCACCCCCGGCCTTAGGCGGGACACTTTTCCGTTAACCCCTTTTCGGAGCCGGTTTTATGCCAAACGACCAAACAACGGGGGAGAGCCTTCCCTTGGAGGCGCCCACGGCGCCGCCGCTAAATTCCAATATCGCCGACCTTGCGGACGAAAGGCGCGCCCAGACTTCGCCCAAAGAGTCCATTAAAGAGTCTCACAATCCCAAAGAGTCGCTAGAGGACTCCAATTTAGCGGGCCCGTTCGCCGAAAAGTCTAGCCTGGATTCTCCTAAAAGCGCGAAAGAACCATCGGCGTTCATTAAATTCTGCGGACTCATTTACAGACCTGGCCCCGAAAGATTCATAATCGGCGTCATTATATTTAATTCCATTATCTTGGGCGTGGAAACCAGCCCTACGGTGGTTAAACACGTCGGCGGCCTTCTCACCTTCCTGGAAGTGCTGTGCGTGGCCATATTCTGCGTCGAGCTCTCGATGAAAATCGCCTGCGAAAGGCTCAAGTTTTTTACCTCCGCCTGGAACATCTTCGATTTCGTCATCGTGGCCATCGCCTTGGTTCCCAGCACGGGCAAGCTCTCGGTCCTGCGGTCGTTGCGTATCCTTAGGCTTAACCGCCTCATCGCCAGGCTTCCCAGGCTAAGGATTATCGTCGAGGCCATCATCAGATCCCTCCCCAGCATCGGCTGGATCGCCTTCCTCCTGGTCATTTTCTTTTACATCTTCGCTGTCTTAACCACCACCCTGTTTGGGGCCGACTATCCGGAGTGGTTTGGCTCGCTCGGGGCCTCGATGTACACGCTCTTCCAAATGCTCACCCTGGAGAGCTGGTCCATGGGCATCGCCAGGCCGGTCATGTCCACTTTCCCCTACGCTTACTTGGTATTCGTGCCTTTCATTCTTCTAAGTTCCTTTATCGTGCTGAACATGTTCATAGGCGTGATTGTCAATACCATTGGCGAGGTCATGAACGAGGAGCGTGAGGTGGGCGCCAGGGCCGAGGAAACGGAAGGCGAGTCCGGAGCGCGAAAGGCCGCGCTGGGCACCCAGCCCGACCACCTAGCCGCCGTGGGCACAGAAATATTAAACCTCAAGGCCCAGCTGGATCGCATAGAGGGCCTCTTAAAAAACAAACGGGATTAGCCCCAATTCTTGGCTACCAATTTTTTGCCGCCAATTCTTGGCCGTTCGGGCCCTTGCCCCAACCGACCAAGTCCAGTCGTCACTCCCAAGCGAATACGGGCCCGAAGCTTAGAGCTAGGCTCGGACCGAGGCTCGGCCTCGCGGGCCAAGCGTTTGGGCAAAAAAAGCGCTTGGAACGAAAGGTCGGCCCCGGCCAGATCGGTTTGTCCCGTACCGCCTCAAGGGGCGCCTCGCCCCGCCTTAAGGGCCGCCGGGATTCTTTAGGTCCATGCCCCGCCTTAAGGGCCGCCGGGATTCTTTAGCTCCATCTATCGGGGAAGCCGCCGTTTCCGGGCTTCGGGGCACCCCGCCTGGTTGGCCGTCCCGGGGAGGGGCTCGCCCGCTTGGGGGCCTCGTAAGGCAAGGTAACCGTCACCCGGCCGCCCCCTTCGGGCTCGTTGGAGATGGCCACTTCCCCGTGATGGGCCTCGATGATATTTCTGATGATAGACAAGCCCAGGCCCATGCCCTTGGTTTTGGTGGTGTAATAGGGCACGAAGGGGTTATCGAGCTGGGCTTGGTCAAAGCCCGGGCCGTTGTCGGAGAAAACGATGGCCAGGCCTCCATCCAACGGACTTTTGTTCGCCGGGCCCGCTTGGGCCTTGTCCTCCGGTGCCTTGTCCAACGGGGTTTGCCCCGTCTGGGCTTGGTCGGGCGGGGCTTGGCCGTTGGGCGGGTTGAGCCTGACCGTCAAGTTCCTGGGCCGATCGGGAGGGTTGGCCTCGGTGGCTTGAATGGCGTTGAGGTAGACGTTGGTGAGAGCCTGGGTCAGCAGATCCTTGTCACCTTGTATATTGAAGCTTTTCTCGGGCAGCTCCAAGGCCATGTTCACGTTTTTAAACTTGGGATCGTAGCGGATGAAGGCGTGGATGTCTTTCAAAAACTTCACCAGATCCAAGTTGCTGAGCCTCAGCTCGGATATCCCATCGTATTCCAGCGGCAGGTTGACCGTGACCAAGGCCCCGCCCTCGGGGTTGTTGCCCAGCTTAACGCTACCCCTAAAGGCTTGGATGACGTTATTGGCCTTGGCCAAGCCCAGCCCGGAACTCTTGGCGCTGGAGGAAAAGTAGGGCACGAAAGGCGTCTGGAGTTGCTTTTGCCCGAAGCCGGGACCGTTGTCCGAAAAGAGGATGGTCCCCCGGTTGGTGCCGGTCCGCTTGAGGGTGACCTTCAGTAACCCGGGCTTGTCATCGGGGTTGTTTTTCATGGCCTGGAAAGCGTTGCGGTATATGCCCGAGAGGGCGGAGGCCAACTGGGTCGGATCGGCCTGGGCATATAAATGGCTCTGGGGAAGGCTTAACTCCATTGAGAGATTGTCACCCTCGAGCTCCCGTTTGGCCTCTTCGTGCAGGTTGGTCAGAAAGTCGCACAGCTCAACGCTTTCGGTGTTGATGGCCGGGTTGGCGTAGGCCTGAAAATCGGTAATCGTCCTGGCCATTCTCTCAACGCAATTAAGGATGACCGTCAGAGCGTCCTTTTCGTCCGTGTCTTCGGCTTTGTTGATTAGGTGCTGGGTCAGGCCCTTGATAGCCCCCAGGGGATTTCTAATCTCGTGGGCCAGCCCCGAGGCCAGGCCGCCCAGCCTAGCCATGCGCTCCTGCTTAGACAGGGCGTCTTTTAGGCGGTTAAGTTCGCCCAGGTCGGCCATCAGGACCACCCGCCCCAGTTCCCCGCCGCCGGGCCCGGTAATCGAGCCGGAGGTAATCGAAAGCCTTAGACAGGGAGCGTCTTTGAAGCTGATGTCCACCTCTTGGCCGTTAATTTCCTTCTCGTCCGGAAAGACGTCATGGGTAAGGTCTTTGAGCGTGTGCCCTACGAACTCCGCCTCGCTTAGACCGGCCAGTTTCTGGGCCGCCTGGTTGGCCAAAACCACCTTGCCTTCCGGGTTGTTAAGTACCAGCCCCAAGGGTAATCTAGTTATTATCTCATTGGTTAAGGCATGGTAATGAATAAATTTAAAAAGCCAAGTAATGGCGAACAAAATCGAGAGTATTACTAACAGAGTTAGAAGGCTAAATATGATGGCATTTAAACGCACGATAAAGGTGGCTTTATCGAACTCTTCCATGCTAAACCCCAACCAGACGTAGACGGCCCGCTCGGGGTGCTCGAAATCCAAATTATCCGGCGGCCAGGGCGGCGGGGGATCGCCAATCTTGGGGAGGTTATTCGGGTCAATGGGCGGCATTATGCTCCAAAGCGTTGGCCGGTAGACCACAAAAGCCTTATGCCCGTGCCTGAAAAACATGGTTTTGGCTTTGGGCAACCAGTTGGGATGGAAGGCCTCCGGGGGCTCCGGTTGGCCCAAAGACGCTGAAACGAAGTCTTTTTCTCTAGTGGCCATCCCCCGTATCCGACCTTTGTAGTCGGTAGTGGCAATGAAGACCACGTCGGTGTCCCGCTCCATCAGAAGCATGCTGTCTAGGCCGTTGGGGGCCTTGTCGTCTATCCATTTATTGCCCAGGGCCATGCCCGTGTATTTAATGTGAGATTCCCCGGTGGTCAAAAATAGCCTTTCCAGGTTTCTGCTTTCCCTATCTAGATCGTTTAGGGCCAAAAAGGCCGACGCGGCCAGACAGACCAAGGCCACCACCAACAAAATCTTTAACCAATTTGGAATGCGGGCAGGCCGGCTTAAATAATCTATGGCTTTCGGTTTTATGCTAAGTTCCATCGGGCGCCTCCCCGGGTCCGGGCCCAACGCCAATTCGGTCGGGCCCCCGTCCGGAGAATGGGGGCGCGCGTAGAAATTACGCGCCCCCAGTGTAAATATTACTCACACTAAGGCCGGCCTCTCTTATGGGGTACAGTCGGCACAAAGGTAGCGTTGTACTTTTATAAAAATAGCTTTTTAATTTAAAAGGAAAAAATGCCTAAAATAATCCCAGGAGAGGAGCGTAACGAAACTACCCATGGACATTGGGCCGCCCCGCCGGAAATCGCCCCCACATACCATAAGCAAAAATAATACCAATTCGACATAAGTTAGGTCCAAGGCAACCGTTCCCGGATTCCGGCTTCAGGCTCGCGATTTCTATTCAGTCGGCTTGGCATGATTATTGCTTATCACAATGCGCCTTTAAGGCGCTTGGCCTATCCATAATGGCCGGCCTTGGCCTCCTTCAACTGTATGTCTTAACCCTTGGGCTATGGGTTTAGGGATTAATCCGGTCCGATCCTGGGCCCAAATCGCGTTGTCCCTCTACCTCGCCATCCCCTTTAGTGACCCCTGGCGATTGCGCCGGGCCGCCTCCCCGCCGGCCCCTTACCTTCGCCCATCGCGGCGAACCGTTATCGTTTGAACCTGGGCCGCCTCCCCGCCGGCCCTTTCCCAATCCCGGTAGCTCGAAAGATTGAAACAACTAGCCATTGGCGCCGCAAGTACCTTTAACTTAAACCTTATGTATTATGGAGTGTGTTTATGAGTAGAGCCAAGAAAATTTCGCTAATTGTAATGTCAGTGACCATCCTAGCCTTCGGCGGCCTGGCCTTGGCCCAAGACGAAGCCCCACCGGCGCCGGGCGGGCCTCCCCCGGTCGATTACGACAACGGCTATAGCGACCAGGACGGTAACATCGACCAAAGCGCCCCGCCCCAAAACTGGGACAATGGCCGGGGTTATGGTCGCGGTTATGGCCGCGGGCATGGGCACTGGTATCACGGTGACTGGCAGGATTATCGCGACGACGATTACGGTCCCGGTTATGGCGACCGGCGCCGGGGCCATCGGAACTGGCGGGGCGGCCCCAAGCTCTCCGAAGAACAGAAGACCGCCTTGGAAAAACTCCAAACCGACCATTGGGCCAAAGTTGAGCCTCTTCTGGATCAGCTCAGGGACAACCAACTTCTGTACCAGGCCCTGGAAAACAACCAAAACGCCTCGGTGGACGAGATTAAAAAAGTCATAAGCGAACTGAGCCGGGTCAGGAAAGAACTTAGGGCCGAAGCGTTGGCCTTCCGTCAGAGCCTTAAAGACAAAGGGTTTTCGGCCTACGCCCGCGGAGGCCCGGGCTGGGATGGGCCAGGCCGGGGAATTCACGGCTGGGGTGGCCATGGCGGAGGTTTTGGCGTTTGTCCCATACTAGATTGGAATGACGGTCCCGACGACGATTTCAACGACTACGATTACGGTCGCCGCGGCCACTGGGGTAAACGCCACTGGATGTAAAGCTCACCCATAAAAAAACCGGCGCGCTGGGACCTCCTTAGGGCCATGGCGCGCCGATACATTAATCTCTATCTATCCTGGCCAGTCAGCCCGTCACCGCTGGCCCGCTGGCCAGCAATGCTTGGGCCAATACGCCCTTACCGCGTTCACGTTAAGGGCCAAGCGAAATGGCTGGCCTTACGACCATTACGGCCAAGAGTAGGGTTTTATCCATAACGGCAAAGCCACACGTCGCCTTTACTCGCTAAGGGGCAAGCGAACTGCCAGCTTCACCACCCTTACGGCCAAGGGAAGGGTTTTATCCATAACGGCAAAGCCACACGTCGCCTTTACTCGCTAAGGGCCAAGCGAAATGTTGGCTTTACGCGTTAAGGGCGAAGCTATGTCATTGGCGAAGAGGTAACGGCATAGCCGACTTCGAGCCGTTTCCCCAAGACGGCCAAGGATAGGGTTTGTTATCCATAACGGGCGATATAACCCGTAATCTTTAATCGCTAAGGGCCAAGCGAAATGTTGGCTTTACGCGTTAAGGGCGAAGCTATGTCATTGGCGAAGAGGTAAAGGCATAGCCGACTTCGAGCCGTTTCCCCAAGGCGGCCATAAACGGGCCTAGAAGACCGCCAGCGCGTTTTTTGTTTTTCTGGCAGCCATGGAACTGGAAACTCCGAAATGGCCTCTACGGCGACCTGGGACCGATGGCAGGCCTTGGCCGGCCCGGACGATCGGTGTCTACCCGTATGACCCGGGGGCCCCGTAGTGGCGCGGCCGCGAGGTGAGAGTCAAAGATTGGGGCTTCTCGGTTTGCGCACTCTCTCGGCTTGGGGGTCACTTCGGCGTGGTTCATGAGTTTTTGTTTTAATGCTCTTACAATACTTCAGCGTGGAACGGAGTCATATCAAGTCTCTTAGCCTGATTGTTCTCCACATAGACGCAAGCGTCTATGTTCCTATTCTCCTCGGATATGGCCAAACCCACCAGGACGGGGTTAGAAAAAGGCAGGCCGTAATCTTTGTCAATAATCCATTTTATGGCCTTTATGGACGCGGCGTTAGCTTGGCTGGATTTGGGAACGACCTTTATTTCTATGACGTATTGTTTGTCTCTTGACTCAACGACCAGATCGGCGCGGCCTAAGCTATTTGGTACCTGCGTGAAGGCCCGGCACCCGGTGCCCAGGAGGAAAGCCAGCAGGTTTGACAGATAATAGTTCTCGCCGAACCTGAAGCCGATCCCTTTATAGCCTGGGCTTTCTTTCTGGAGCTCTTCAAGGGCGCCATTGGCGTTTTTGTAATTATGTTTTGTAATATACTCAGATACCTTCTTGCTTAATGTCGCGGTGGTTGGCCAGATAGAATGGTCGATAAGCCTATTTGACGCGTATTGATTGTCTCCTATGATAGCCAGAAACAGGTCCAAGCACGTTTCGGTATGGTCATCATAAGATATTGAGTTGAAGAGCCGACAGAAATCCCCAACGAAACCAGCGATGTCTCCGACGTCAAAATGGTTTTTTAGTTTAATTGAGGAGTCGCCAACTTGGGGTCCCGAAAGAAAAGCCATGTCCTTAAACAGTTTTGCCAGGGATGAGCGGACCTCAATGTTGGGATAGTCCAAAGTGTAGGAAGACTCGGAATCGGGGCTTTTGCGCAGGGTGAGATAGCCAGCTTGGTAAAGAAACCCCTCTGGCGGGGTTGAGTAGATTTCCCCTGGATCGTCAATGAAATCAGAGGAGACTTCAAGACCGCTGAACTGATCTACCGTTAGGTATTTGTCCTTTAACAACTCCCTTATGAGGGTATTGGAGCCTGATTTCATCCAATAGTGATAGAATGTTTTGTCTTGCAAAAAAAGAAGCGCGGACTGGGGGTTGTAAAGCCGAGTTTCGCCGTCAAAGGAAAAGCCGGAATAATAGTCTTTAATCTTAGCGAGCAACTCTGTCTCGCTCAATCGAAGTTCGTCCGCCGCCTGTTTAATGAAAGGCCCAAAATTATTTTCAAGTTCCTCCTGCGTGAAACCAACGAAGGGAGCGAATTCAGGCAGAACGGAAATGTCTTTCAAATTGATTAAGCCAGAAAAAAGGCCCATCTGGGAAAATTTAGTGACCCCAGTGATAAAGACGAAATTAAGCTCGGTGTCCAAATCTTGAATTTTGCTGTAAAAATCTGACATGACTGAGCTGGTGTCCTCTAGTAAGCCCCCAATCTCTGACAAGGCAGGAGACTGGATTACCTTTGTGACTGGGGCGTCATACTCGTCAATCAATAGGACGACACCATTGTTATTGTAAGCCTCATTGACATCCATAATAAGGCGAATAAACGTGTCAGCCGCGTCAGCCCCATGCGGCACGACCCCATGACGCTTAGCGTTCTCGGTTAGTTCAGAAATGATCCCATTTTCCAAGTTATCTTTACAGCCGGCCCCGCTGGGCCGGCTCATAAGCAGGTTGATGACCGGGCGTGGGACGAAGTCGGGGGAGTTCATGATTTCCTCGACGGCCAGCCCTTTGAACAAGTCTTTGTCTCCCGAAAAGAAAGAGTCCATTGTGGATATGGCCAGGGACTTGCCAAAACGCTTGGGCCTGGCTAAGAAAAGTATCTTGCCAAATCTCCTAAGCAAAGGTATATACATGGTTTTATCCACATATTTTTTCCCTTTGGCTCTAATTTCTTTAAAGTTGCTCGTGCCTAGCGGAAAAATAGGCCGTTTCAATTTCATGATACCCTCCCCGAAAGCGGCGATAATACGCACGACTCCCAGCTGGAAATAATCTTTTTGC
>JAIRNQ010000250.1 GCA_031257955.1 Deltaproteobacteria bacterium
CTGGCCAGCTTCACCACCAATTATCGGCTCAGGGACTGGTGCGTTAGCCGCCAGCGCTACTGGGGACCGCCCATCCCCATCATCTACTGCGAGAAGTGCGGCGAGGTCCCGGTCCCGGAGAAGGATCTGCCGGTGCTTCTGCCCAAACTGGAAGATTACCGCCCCGACGGCTCGGGCCTCTCGCCGTTGGCCAGGGACGAGGCCTTCCACAAGACCGTTTGCCCGGTTTGCGGCGGCCCCGGGCTTCGGGAAACCGACGTCTCGGACAACTTTCTGTGCTCGGCATGGTATTTTTACCGCTACCCGTCCACCGATTTTGACGATCGCCCCTTTGACCCGGCCCTGACCGAGAAATGGCTCCCGGTGGATCTTTACGTTGGCGGAAACGAACACGCCGTTCTCCATCTCCTGTATAGCCGTTGGCTTTGCCGGGCTTTGAACAAATGCGGTTATTTGGGCTTTACCGAGCCCTACAAAAAATTCGTCGCCCACGGCATGATCGTCAGTAACGGGGCCAAGATGAGCAAGTCCCGGGGCAACATCATAAACCCGGACGACTATATTAAGGAATTCGGGGCCGACAGCTTTCGGATGTATTTGATGTTCATGGGGGCCTACCTCGAGGGCGGCGACTTCAGGGACGGCGGGGTCAAGGCCATGAAAGCCTTTCTGGACCGACTCTACGCCGCCGCCATGCCCCCGGAGGACGGGGAATTCGATCCCGAGCCGCCCAAAGACGCCGAGACCCTTTTCTGGCTTAACTCGACCATCAAGGCCGTGGGGGCCGATCTGGCCCGCTTTTCCTACAACACGGCCATCGCCAGGATCATGGAACTGGTTAACCACCTGACCAAAAACAAAATCCATAACCGCGAGGCTTCCAAGACCTTGGCCCAACTGTTGGCCCCGATGGCCCCGCACCTGGCCGAGGAGATTTGGGAAGGCCTGGGCCATAAAACGAGTGTCTTCGACTCCGGTTGGCCAGACTTTGACGAGGCGGCTTGCCATAAGCCCGAGGTGGAATACGTCATCCAAGTTAACGGCAAGGTCAGGGGCAAGCTCTCCCTGTCCGTCGGGCTCAAGCCCGAGGAGATCGAGCCCTTGGTCCTCAAAAACGAGGCCGTGGCCAAATGGCTGGAGGGCAAAACCATCGTGAAAAAAATCTACGTGCCCGACAAACTGGTTAACCTGGTCGTTAAATAATTTTGCGCCCATCGCCGACCTCTGGCCCTTTGGCCAAGGGGCCAGAACAGGAAGACCGGGAGGCCGGTGACTTGGGGGGCCGGTCGGCTTATCGGTGGGCTCGCCGGTCGGCTTGGGACCCGCGACCGGGGGAAGAACTTTTGATCCCCAACTGGCCATTAAGTTCCTTTAATTTTGCTATTGACAAACCCATGGCCATGGTTTAAAGTATTGGTTTCAGTTCGCCTGAAGGGGGACGGCTAATGTATGCGATAATCAAAAGCGGCGGCAGGCAATATAAGGTGGCTCAAGGCCAAGTGGTCTGGGTTGACTTGCTTAAGGACGAGCCCGGCTCGGAAGTGGTCTTGAATGAGGTACTTCTGGTGGCCAACGGCGAAGACGTTAAGTGCGGTAAGCCACTGGTGAGCGGCGCCAACGTAAAGGCCGAGGTCGTCAAGCACGGCAAGAACAAAAAAATTCTGGTCTTTAAAAAGAAGCGCCGCACTGGCTACCAGAAATCCCAGGGACACCGCCAGGACTACACGGCCCTAAAGATCCTCTCCATAGAGGCTTAAGGCGCCAAGGGCCCGGATTTTGGCTACGGTCTTTACGGGCCCATGAGATTAACGAAAGCCGCCCGGTTATGGCCTTACGGGGCCTGGACGGCAAAGAGGGAGATGGCAGATGGCTCACAAAAAAGCCGGCGGTTCCAGCCGCAACGGCAGGGACACTATAGGCAAGAGGCGTGGCGTTAAGCGCTATGGCCGCGAGTACGTTAAGGCCGGTAACATTCTGGTTCGCCAATTGGGCACCAAAATACATCCCGGTACCAACGTTGGCATGGGGCGCGATTACACGCTGTTCGCCCTGGTCGATGGCATGGTAGAGTACGACCGCCACGGTGCCGACCGCAAGAAGGTCAGCGTCAAGGCCATGACCGAGAATGAATACGCCATCTTTTGCGTGGAACAGGCGCCCAAACAGAAGCAGGCCGTTTTGGCGGATATCCGAGCCTACCGCCGGCAGGCGGCCGGGTGACCAAAAGCTCCCAAAAAATATACGTCAGAAAATTAATTTCTCACCGGGCCGAAAATTTTTTTTGGCCCGGTTTTTCTGTTTTTGGACCTGGAATCCGATTATTGGGCCGGGAAAACCGGAAATCGCCGCCTAAAATAACCTATTTTTGCCTGAAACTAGCTTTTCCCACCTGTTGATATCTTTTCAAGTGTGTTTGGACTTGTCAAAAAAACTTGCTTTTCAATCCAGTTTCGGTTATAAAATAAGCGAACTGACCCACATCTAAACGCCTCTTAGATAAACGGCCAGGATGGAAAGGGTCCAGGTGGGAGGCTTCTTTTTTATCGAAGAAGCGTTTTTTCACATATTCCTTATCAGAAAGGTGTAGTTAACATGGGCTGGGTTGTAACAGTTGATGCGGCCAAATGTACCGGCGACGGCAATTGTAAGGATGCTTGTCCTGCCGACGTCTATGAGATCAAAGACAAAATCGCCGTCGCCGTAAACGCCGACGAGTGTCTTGGTTGCGAGTCCTGCGTTGAGGCCTGTGAGGTCGGCGCTATTAAAATCACCGAGGAGTAATCCTAGGCGCCCGTTCAATGCCCCTCAAAGGCCCGTGGACGGCATTATAACCGATCGGGGGTAGGGGGATACCTCTTTCCCGCTCGTATCGAACCTGATAGCCGGTGAGGGCTCTGCTGAGCCCCGCTGGCTATTTTTGTTCCCTATTGGGCCCTTTGATCTCATCGCCAATCGTAACCCATCCAAAAATTAAAAAGACGACTAAAGTTTATAATAGACTTAAATATCGTCAATGGCGTTACGAGACCAAATAATCTGGATAAAAATGTAAGTTTTATAAATTTAATAACTCTATATTATTGTCCATATACACACCCGATACTAAAATTCAAGTTTTATTGTCAAATTTTAAAGAAATTTCGCATTACTTGACCGGTAATTTCAGTGATGATATCATACCCTGGTTTTCTAGGTATTTCGCCCGGCTTAAGTGAGGCCCCGATGAGTCTTAAGTTGATCGCCGCCGCCCTTCTT
>JAIRNQ010000260.1 GCA_031257955.1 Deltaproteobacteria bacterium
TCATCAGGGACACCGGCAACTACGGCGATCTGACCGTAACCCAAATCGTCCAGAAATCGTCCAACATCGGCGCGGCCAAGATCGGCGAGGGTTTGGGGGCCACCAGGCTTCACCATTACTTAAAAAAATTCGGTTTTGGCCAAAAGACCGGGCTAATCTCGGCCGGCGAGTCGCCTGGCATTTTAAGATCGCCCGATAAATGGGTGATAGTCGATCTGGCCAATATCGCCTTTGGCCAAGGGTTGTCGGTTACCGCCCTGCAGTTGGCCATGGCCGTCAGCGCCCTGGGCAACGAAGGGGCCCTCATGGCCCCCATGCTCATCTCCCACATCGAGGACGCCCAGGGCAACGTCATCGAAAGGCGGAAGCCCGAGATAGTGCGTCTGGTCGTCTCTCCCGTGGTGGCCATGCAGATCACGGCCATGATGCGGGAGGCGGTCATGAAGGGCGGCACCGGGCGCAAGGCCGAGGTCGACGGCTACCCGATTTCCGGGAAAACGGGCACGGCCCAGTTTGTGGCCAGCGGCGAGAAGAGTTATTCGAGCAACAAATATATCGCCTCTTTCGTGGGCCTGGCCCCTTATACCAACCCGGAGCTTTGCGTTTTGGTGATTTTGGAGCAGCCATGGCCCAGCTACTACGGTGGCGAAGTGGCCGCCCCGGTCTTTAAGGAGATCGTCTCCCAAGCCCTGCCCATACTGGACGTGCCCAAGGGCGACAACGATTCGCCCCCGGTCTGGCCGACCCTGGACGAAAGGCGCGAGGCCTTTCCCGGCACGACCCCGCCGGCCAGTAAACCCAACCAGATCCGCGTGGAGCTAAAGAAGGGCGGCAAAGGCGATGGTCCCATTCCCAGTTTTGAGGAGTATTTCGGGGAGGGGCTGGTCTTTGATCAGCCGGCGCCCATGGTGGCCAAAGGGGTGGCCCCGGTGGGTTTGGAAGACGCCTCCGGCCAGATGCCCGATTTGGAGGGCCTGACGATGCGGGAAGTGTTTGAAACCATGGCTCCCTATGGGCTCCAGGTCGAATACCACGGATCCGGCATCGCCACGGAACAGGAGCCCATGGTCGGCTCCAACGTCACCAAAGGCCAAACGGCCAGGGTGATTTTTAGGGTGCCCAACGAAAGATGAGGTTATCCGAGTTAGTCGCCGCCCTCAAGCCGGACAAAAGTCCGGACAAAAGTCCGGGCCAAGGTCCGGACAAGGTTCTGGAACCGGAGTTCCCCCTGGTCGTGGGGGAAGGGGATCCGGAGATAACCGGCATGACCCAAGACAGTCGGCTAGTTTTGCCCGGAGATCTGTTTTTGGCCGTAAGAGGCCGTAACTTCGACGGCTGGGATTTCGCCGAAAAGGCCATCGGGGCCGGGGCGGTGGCCGTTATGGCCCAAGCCGGGGCCAATGCTTTAGGGGCTCATAATACCGGCGGCGAAGCTACCGGCGGCCAGGCGCCAAGCCTTGGCGTGCCGGCCATACTGGTCGGCGAGCCCTTCGGGGAGCTGGCCAGCCGGGCGGCCGGGCTGATTTATGGGCGGCCCGACAAAAAACTTCTGATGGTAGGCGTTACCGGGACCAACGGCAAATCGACCACGGCCTATCTTCTGGAAGACGTCCTTAACGCCCAGGGCCTGCCTTGCGGGGTCATAGGCACCGTCAATTACCGTTGGCCGGTGGTCGGCCAAGGCGAAACGGTCGACCCGGCCGGGCCAAAAGGGCCGGCCTTGAAGGTGGTCCCGGCGCCCAACACCACGCCAGACGGGCCCGAGCTTTGGCGAACCCTTAGCCAAATGGTCGAGGACGGGGCCAAGGCGGCCGTAATCGAGGTCTCCTCCCACGGCCTGAAACTGGCCCGGCTGGGAGACATGGTTTTCGATCTGGCCATTTTTACCAACCTCTCCCGGGATCATCTCGACTTCCATACCGACATGGACGATTATTTCGGGCAAAAACGCCGGCTCTTTACCGAAAGGCTAAAAACGGCGGCCAAAAAATCGGTCGTTGGATTCGATGACCAATACGGCCAAAGACTTTTGGCCGAGCTGGGCCAGCGTGCCGTTGGCTTCGGGCTGGAAGAGGGTGCCGATTACCGGGCCCAAAACGTTAGCCTGGGCCGGGCCGGGGTCAGCTTCGAGTTTACGGCCAAACGGGCCAAAGGCCCGGAAACGGGCCCGCCGAAAGAACCGCCCAAGGGCCACGGCGGACGTCATCGGGGCGAGCAGGGGATTATAACCTCGCCGCTATTGGGAGCCTTCAACGTTCTTAACCTGCTTGGCGTTTTGGCCGCCGCCGCGGAATTGGGACTAGATTCGGCCATCACGGAAGCCGCCTTGGCCAAAGCCAAGGGAGCGCCCGGACGACTGGAACGGGTGGGCCGAAACGACGATTATTTGGTTCTGGTTGATTATTCGCACACCCCGGCCTCGGTGGGGGCGGCCTTGGAGTCGCTAAGGCTACTGAGCCCGCGAAAGTTGATTTGCGTTTTTGGCTGCGGCGGGGACCGGGATCGGGGCAAACGCCCGGACATGGCCGAGAGGGCCGGAAGCGAGGCCGACTTGGCCATTCTGACCTCGGATAACCCCCGCACCGAAGATCCCTTGGCCATCATGGCCGACGCCGAGGAAGGCTTTAAGAAAATCGGTTTGGCCAAAGCCGGCCCGGGCTCGGACAAAAACCTGGTCGCCGGCAAAGAAAGCGGGACCTACCTGGCCGAACCGGATCGGGGCCGGGCCATCCAACTGGCCTGCCAAATGATGGGCCCGGGGGACATACTGCTGATCGCCGGCAAGGGCCATGAGGATTATCAAATACTGGGAAAGGTCAAGATTCATTTCGACGATAGGGAAGTGGCCTTGGCCGCCCTGAAGGGCTTGGGAAAGGCCTAAAGGGCCGGGCCAGGACGGGGACGATAGGGAAGTGGCCTTGGCCGCCCTGAAGGGCTTGGGAAAGGCCTAAAGGGCCGGGGTCCGGGTCCGGGTCCGGACCGGGACGGGGAGGAAGCCCAAACGCCAAGGCGTTTGCGGAAGGCCCGAAGACAGGGCGAGTGATTTTTTTCCCGCGCCCTTAGGCGCGGGCGACCCCGGTGGGGGGGGGAGGCGCGAATGGCCAGCCAAGACGGCGCCCAGCCTTTGGAAAGCGGACCGGCTTTGGCAAGCTTGGGCCTAAGCTTGGCCGAGGTTAGGAACGTTTTGGGCGGCGGGAAGTGGGTCGATGAGGGACCCATTCCCGGGGCGCCGCCGGTTCGGAAGGTTACCGTCGATAGCCGTTTGGCCGGGCCGGGGGCGGTGTTCGTGGCTTTGAGGGGCGACCGTCGGGACGGGCACGATTACGTGGCCCAAGCCTTGGGGGCCGGGGCCTTGGCGGCGGTGGTGAGGATCGGGTTTGCCGAAGAGGCCAAGCTGGGTGCCGAGAGGGCCCGGCTCATCGAGGTTCCCGATACCCTGGAGGCCCTGGGCCGTTTGGCGGCCGCGGCCAGGACACGCTCGGGGGCCAAGGTGATCGCCGTGACCGGATCGGTGGGCAAAACCACGGTTAAGGAGGCGCTTAAAAACATACTCATCAGCCATTTGGGGAAAGAGGCTGTGTTGGTCACCGAGGGCAATTTCAATAACCTCATAGGCCTGCCCCTGACCCTCCTGTCACTGGGGGCGAAGACCAAAGCGGCGGTGGTGGAGATGGGGGCCAGTCTGTTCGGGGAAATTGAGACGCTAACCTTAATCGCCAAACCGGACGTGGGTTTGGTGACCGCGGCCGGGGAGGCGCACCTGGAGTTTTTTGGCAATCTGGCCGGGGTGGCCAAGGCCAAGGGCGAGCTGTACCGCAACTTGCCGCCGGGGGCCACGGCCGTTGTCAACGCCCAGGACAGGGCCATGATGGCCGAGGCCAAGGCTTACCCGGGCCCAAACATTTACTTCGGCTTTGGCCCCAAAGCCAGTCTCCGCAAGGAGCCGCGGGTTCTGGTGAGTCTGGGGGTCGGGGGCGATTTGGGCGGCCAAGTTATCCGCCTGACCGGGCTGGGCCTGGACGGGCCGGGCCAGGAGGACCTGGCTCATGAGGGCACGGGCCAGGGGAACCCTGGCCAAGGGGACTCGGGCCGGGAAGGAAAGACTTTGGAGGTTAAGCTACGGCTTTTGGGGGCCCAAAACGCCCTGAACGCCGCCGGGGCGGCGGCCACGGCTTGGGCCATGGGTATCGGCTGGGAAGACATTCGGGCCGGGCTGGAAAATACCAAGCCTTTCCCCGGGCGACTTGAGCCTTTGAGGGCCACCGGCGGCCGGTGGGTCATAAACGACAGTTACAACGCCAACCCCACCTCCATGGCCGCGGCGTTGGGTTTTATGGCCGGCTTGCGAGGCCGGGAGAGGATAGCCATTTTGGGGGACATGTTGGAACTGGGGCCCAAAAGTCGGGCCTGGCACGCCAGGATGGGAGAGCAGGCGGCCAAAGCCGGAATCGCCCATCTGGCCCTGGTCGGGCCCGAGGCCAAAGCCATGGCCCAAGGGGCTTTGGAAGGCGGCCTGAAAGGCACCGGGGTGGCCATGTTCGAGAATGGGGCCGAGGCGGCCCGCTGGGCCTTGAAAAGGGCCCCCAAGGATTCGGTGATACTGGTTAAGGGTTCCAGGGGGGCGCGGCTTGAGACGGCCGTCCGGGAACTTTTGGTCGAGAGAACGGAAGGCGGTTCGGGGCCAGATGCTTTATAAATTTCTGTTAAGCCTATCCGACTCGGTAAGCTTTTTTAACGTCTTTAGGTACATAACCTTCAGGATTATCCTGGCCGCCCTGACCTCGATGGGGCTGTGGTTCATATTTGGCAAGCGTTTTATCACCTTAATCAAAAGCTGGCGGGTTAAACAGTATATCAGGAGCGACGGCCCGGCCAGCCACATGAGCAAAAGCGGCACCCCGACCATGGGCGGGGTCTTCATCATCCTGGCCGCCCTGTTTTCTTGCCTTCTGTGGTCGGACGTCAATTCCTCGACCGTCCATTTGGTTTGGGAGGTCATCGGGCTTTTCGCCCTGATCGGCTTCAGGGACGACTACCTAAAAATCAAGCGCCGCCGCAACGAGGGCCTGACCGGAAAACAAAAAATACTTTTGCAAAGCCTCTTCGGGCTGGTGGCCGGGCTGGTTCTGTATCTGTCGGTAGATTTTAAGCCGGTCTTGACCGTCCCCATCCTCAAGGAGGTCATGATCGACCTGGGGCCCTTTTACGTGCCCTTCGCCGCCCTGGTGCTGGTGGCCAGCAGCAACAGCTGCAATTTGGCCGACGGCTTGGATGGGCTGGCCATAGGTCCCATAATCATGGCCTCGGGCACCTACATGATTTTCGCCTACTGCGTCGGGAACTCGGTCATAGCCAGACACTTGCAACTGACGGCCGTGCCCGGGTCGGCGGAACTTGCGGTGATACTGGCCTCGCTCATTGGGGCCAGCCTCGGCTTTCTGTGGTACAACACTTATCCGGCCGCGATATTCCTGGGCGACGTGGGCTCCCTTAGCCTGGGGGCGGCCTTGGGCATATCGGCCTTGATCGTCAAGATGGAACTGCTCCTCATCCTGGTCGGCGGCATCTTCGTCATGGAGGCCGGCTCGGTGATTTTGCAGGTGGGCTACTTCAAGTTCACCAAAGGTAGACGAATATTTAAGATGGCCCCGCTCCACCACCACTTTGAGTTACTTGGTTGGGAGGAGCCCAAAATAGTCGTCCGTTTGTGGATAGTCGCCATTATTTTAAGCTTGGCCGGCCTTTCCACCCTTAAGCTTCGCTAAGGGCCCAGAGGCCGTGGGACCTAAAGGGCCCACGGCCAGGCCCGATACCAAAGCCGCCCGGCGGCGTTGGGAGGTGATCCGATTGTGAAAGACAAACGCCATGGCGCGCCCCGGCCGCCGTCCGGCCCGGCGCCGTCCGATCCGACCAAGAATAACGGACAAACCCCCAGGCCGACCCTTCCCGAAGCGGAAAGCCCCAGGGCCCTCCCGGCCGAGCAGATCATGGGGCGCATGAGCCCCCGGTCCATGGCCGTGGTCAGCCAAAACTGGCCCAAGCCCGGAGTGCCGCCCCGCAAGGCACTGGTCATGGGGTTGGGGCTCTCCGGCCTAGCCTCGGCCAAACTGTTGGTCCGGCTGGGCTTTGAGGTCATCGCTTCCGAGCGCCGGATGGTGGCCCAGCTGGGGCCCGAGGCCAAAGAAATGGACGCCATCGGGGTTAACCTCATCGACGAG
>JAIRNQ010000276.1 GCA_031257955.1 Deltaproteobacteria bacterium
TGAAAACTTTTCCCTGGAACCCAAGGGCAAGAACATCATTAAGGTCTGCGACGGAACGGCTTGCCACGTCCGCAAGTCCACGCCCATCCTCAATAGGCTTCGCCAAGATTTGGGTCTGATGGACGGACGCGTGACCACCAAGGATCTGGCCTTTTCGGTAGAGACAGTGGCCTGTCTGGGCGCTTGCGGCCTGGCACCCGTTTTAACCTTAAACGGTAAGGCTTTTCCGGCCATGACCCCCGACAAAGCCTCGGAGCTGGTTAATCTGGTCGCCAAGGGGGGAGCATGCTGAGAAGCCGGTCAGAGCTTGAGGATCTGCGTCAAAAGTGCGTCGCCTCTCAGGCCGAGGAAGTGAGAAAAATATTAGTTTGTTCAGGGACCGGGTGCGTGGCCAGCGGGGCCCTGGAGGTTTACGAAGCCTTTAGGCTGTCGCTTAACGAAAGCGGCATACCAACGTCCTTGGAGTTTATGTCCGACGATCCGGGCGTGGGCCTTAAACGGGGCGGCTGCCAGGGCCTCTGCGAAAAGGGCGTAATGGTTAAGATCGAACCCGAAGGCTATCAATACGTAAAAGTGAAGCCCGAGGACTGCGAGGAAATTGTCCGAGAGAGCGTGGAGAGGGGCCGCCACGTAACCCGCTTGGCCCTACGCTCGCCCACCGGCGAGGTCCACAAAACCACTGCGGACATACCTTTCTTCGAGAAGCAAAAGAAAATAGTTTTAGGCCGCTGCGGCACCATCGCCGCCGACTCCATCCGCGAAAGCTTAGCCACCGGCGGTTACAAGGCCTTGGAAAAAGCCCTCTTCGATATGACCCGTGAGCAAATAATTAAAGAGGTAGACGATTCTGGGTTGCGTGGCCGGGGCGGCGGTGGTTTTCCCACCGGGGTCAAGTGGAAACAGGTCTACGCCCAGAAAGAACCCAAGAAATACGTGGTTTGCAACGGCGACGAGGGCGACCCCGGAGCTTTCATGGACTGTAGCCTCATGGAAGGCGATCCCCACCGCATGCTTGAGGGCATGGCCATCGCCGGCCTGGCTTGCGGTTCCGACGAAGGGTACGTATACGTCCGGGCCGAATACCCCCTGGCCGTGAGTCGCCTTACCACGGCCATAAAACAGGCCGAGGAACTGGGCCTTCTGGGAAACAATATCCTGGGCACGGCTTTCTCCTTTAAGATCAAAATTAACCGCGGCGCCGGGGCCTTCGTTTGCGGCGAGGGCAGTGCCCTGACCGGATCCATCGAGGGTAAACGCGGAATGCCCCGGGTTAAGCCCCCGCGGACGGTAGAGCATGGGCTCTTCAACCGGCCCACGGTCTTAAACAACGTTGAGACCTTCGCCAACGTTCCCATCATCATCGAGAACGGGGCTAAAGCCTACCGGGCCGTGGGCACGGCCACCAGCCCCGGGACCAAATCCTTCTCCATCACCGGAAACATCGAAAACACCGGTCTAATCGAAGTCCCCATGGGCATGACCCTAAGGGAGGTCATCTTTGACGTGGGCGGCGGGATGAAAGGCGGAAAAAACTTCAAGGGCGTCCAGATCGGCGGCCCGTCTGGGGCCTGCCTGACGGAAGAGCATTTTGATCTGCCGCTGGACTTTGACTCTCTAACCAAGGCCGGGGCCATGATCGGATCCGGCGGGCTGGTGGTAGCCGATCAAGACGCCTGTATGGTCGAGCTGGCCCGTTTTTTTATGGGCTTCACCCAGCGCGAATCCTGCGGCAAGTGCGTCCCCTGTCGGGAAGGCACTAAACGAATGCTCATGATTCTCGAGCGTATCGTGGTCGGGGAAGGCCGGGAATCGGACATCGATAACCTCATGGATCTGGCCGATACCATACGCTCCACCTCGCTTTGCGGCTTAGGCAAGACCGCCCCCTCGCCCGTTCTGAGCACCATCAAAAACTTCCGAAACGAATATGAGTCCCACATAAAAGCCAAGAGGTGTCCGGCTAAAACGTGCGAGAAGCTAAAATATCTATACGTGGACCGGGATATCTGCGTGGGTTGTTCCAAATGTTCCAAGATCTGCCCGGCTTCGGCCATAAGCGGCAAGGCAAAAGAGCCTTTCAAAATCGATCCCTTGCTCTGCGTCAAGTGCGGGGCCTGCCTCTCCGGCTGCAAATACGGCGCGGTTAAAGAGGGCTGGTAAGCCCGCCCCCTCGTAGCCCACCCCCGAAACCAAAGGCGCCGACTGGGCCGGATTTCCGCCCTGGCAAAGAAGGTTAAAACACATGCGACCAATGATGACCATCGATGGCATACCCGTCGAGATACATGACGAGAGGAACACACTTGAGCTCATACGCAAGGTAGGGATTGAACTTCCGACCTTCTGTTACCTGAGCGAACTTTCCATCCACGGTGCCTGTCGGATGTGTCTGGTCGAAAACGATCGGGGCGGGTTAGAAGCCGCCTGTTCCGAGCCGCCCAAGGCCGGGGCCAAGATCTGGACCAACACCAAACGATTGCGCAAGTACCGTAAGAACATCTTGGAACTCCTGCTGGCCAACCACAACCGGGACTGTACGGTTTGCGCCAATAACGGCAAGTGCAAGCTCCAGGATCTGGCCTTAAGGTTTAACATAGATAACGTTCGCTTCAAAAATACGGCCATTACTCCGGAGCTGGATAAATCCTCGCCCTGCGTGACCGTGGATCGCAGTAAATGCATCCTCTGCGGCGACTGCGTCAGGGTTTGCGATGAGGTCCAGGGCATAGGGGCCATCGATTTCGTTGGCCGGGGCTCAAAGATGAAAGTCAGCGCGGCCTTTGGCGATCCCCTGGGTGAGTCTTCCTGCGTTGGCTGCGGCCAATGCTCGGCCGTCTGCCCGACCGGGGCCATAGTGGTCAAAAACTCCATTGAGGCAGTTTGGCGGGACCTTGACGACAAAAGGGCCGAAACCAGCGTCCAAATCGCCCCAGCCGTCAGGGTGGCCCTGGGAAGCGAGCTGGGCCTGACCGACGGGACCAGTTCCATGGGCCTGATCGTGGCCGCCTTGAGGCGCATGGGTTTTGCCAAAATTTACGACACCACCCTGGGGGCGGATCTGACGGTCATAGAAGAATCGCGTGAGTTTTTGGAGTACCTGGAACTCTACCCCGGGCAGCCCATGTTCACCTCCTGTTGCCCGGCCTGGATCATATTCTGCGAAAACAACTACCCCGAGTTTATGCCCAACCTCTCGACCTGCCGCTCACCCATGCAGATGTTGGCCTCGCTAATCAAGGCCGGCGCCGATCCCCATGGCCTCCGACAGGTCCACGTGGCCGTCATGCCTTGCACGGCCAAAAAATATGAGGCCTCTCGCCGGGAGTTTGTCGAAGACGGCTCCCCCAAGGTCGATCACGTCCTGACCACCCAAGAACTAATCCAGATGATCAAAGAATCGGGGATTGCCCTGGACCGCCTCGAACCAGAGGCCGTGGATTCACCCTTTGGGGTGGTCACCGGGGCCGGGGTTATCTTTGGCGTGACCGGCGGCGTCACCGAGGCCGTCCTGAGGGCCCTAAGCGACGAGCGCTCCATAGCCGGCCTAAACCTCCTGGCCTCGGCCGGGGAACGGGGCATGGAAGGCCTGAAGGAGTTTTCCGTCGACTACCGCGGCCGCAAAGTCAACTTGGCCGTCTTAAGCGGCCTGGCCAACGCCCACAAACTTATGGCCGCCATTAAATCCGGCCAAAAGCGCTTGGACCTCGTCGAGGTCATGGCCTGCCCGGGCGGCTGCGTGGCCGGTGCCGGACAACCCTCGGCCAACCTTTTCACCAAAGAAGCCCGGGGCCGCGGTCTCTACGCTGAGGATAAGATGTCGGCTATCAAACGTAGCGGCGAAAACCCCCTCATCGAAGGCCTCTACGCCAACGTTATTAAGGGCCGGACGGCCCAGCTCCTGCACGTTACCTACCCGGGCGGACGCTCTCACGACGACCACCGCCCCAACCACGAAACGGCCAACGGACTCGACACGGCCAACGAATATGCGCCCAAAGCTTTGGCCAACTAACCCGTTCCGGCCCCACGGCTCGGGTCCGTTCCGGACTAACGGCTCGGGTCCGTTCCGGACCAACGGCTCGGGCCTTGCGGCACCGGCCACGCGGCTCGGAAATCCTTTCCCTCCCGTGCTCATCCGTCCGGCTTAGTCCCTTTCAGGAGACCATTAACTCCAAAGCCTTGGCCCACCTGGGCCGGCGACGCCTTGACTCCCAAACGGCTAACCAACGGATTACCCAGGAACGGACTCGGGAATGCCCAGGCAGGGAGGGCAATACAGGGAGAGCAAAGCCCCACCCGACAAAA
Organism: Deltaproteobacteria bacterium; assembly: GCA_031257955.1. Lineage (GTDB taxonomy): Bacteria > Desulfobacterota > Desulfarculia > Adiutricales > Adiutricaceae > JAIRNQ01. The sequence goes on from JAIRNQ010000276.1 coordinate 4,306, forward strand.
CCTTCAGCGCTTGACCTACCGCCGGACGCTCCACCTATCCGGCGGTAAATCGTCCCCAAGTGGCCAAACCAAAATCGTCAAGACATACGGCCAAATATATGGCTATTTATTTTTTGTCAACATTATAATTTTACTAGTCTTTCATGTATTAAATTTAACTGTAATTCAATAAACTATATAATCGATGGCAAATAGAATTTTTAAATAGTTAATTTTTAAATTGACATATTAAGTTTGCATATATCCAGAATAATTTAAAATTATTTTTAAATTAACTGCGTAAGGGCTTAAATAACTATTCCCTGTCGGCCCTATATCGCTTAAACTGAAACTGGAGTGCCGTCGGATTTGGGCCCAGTCCAAGGTCGGTCGACACCCCGATACTGACGCTTAGAGGGGATACCAATTCAAGGAGAAATGAAATGCGAAACGATTTGCCTGTCCCATCCGCCAGGGCCGATCTTTTATCGAACCCGAATATCGAAATCTTAAGTTTTACCTTAAATGGGCAACCGGCCCAAGGCTGGGCCGGACAAACCCTTCTCGAGGCCATTACTCCCAGCCATAAGATCCCATGCCTGTGCGGGGACGACATTCCCGGCCTCCGGCTGCCCTGCCCCGGATGCGGTTTAAGCGTCGTGGAAATCTTGGGCCAGTCCGACCTGGTCCCAGCCTGCTCCACCCCACTGGAAGGGGGGATGACGGTCATGACTTTTAGCCGACCCGTGCGTCGAGCCCGGCTCCTGGCCCTCAGGGAACTGGCCAAACGCCACGAAGGCAACTGCCTGACTTGCGAACGCGCCGGCCGCTGCCAACTGCAATCGATATGCGCCGATCAGGGCTTGGCTCTTCTGAGCCAGCCCAGGCCAAACCCAGAGTTTACTCTGGTCCCGGCCAGCGGAAACCTTGAAATCCCCGCCGGTAACGAGCGCCGTGCCCAACTTTCGCTCGCCGGGCGCTAAAGACGCCCTTCGACCGGCTTTTCGGCCCAGAGTCCCCGGCCGGCTCGACCAAACCGAGCCGACCGTCCTTTGGCCCCTCACCCCCAACCCAGGGCTTATACTTTACCAAGGAGGCGTAGCGTCAAAAACCGGCCATAGAAGTCGGTAGCGTAAGCCCTAACCCACCGGCGACCCATCCGCGTCTGGGCCTCCACGGCTTCTGTGGATTGTCTTCGCGACTCTTAGGGAAGCCAATTGCCTCGCGTCCCACCTGTATCTTCCTGTCTACCCTTCAACCTGCCGTCCGCCAGGCCTACGGCCGGCGGACAGGCGCGGCTCTGAAAGGATCCGGCCAATCCTCAAAAGCGGCCGCTCTTGGGCCAAGGCCCCAAAAAAATGATTGGATTTTACCCCAACGCCGGCCAAAACGTTGACTCTGCCCATAGCGCAAACCTATAATCGTTACGAAACATAACCGCCACGCCGTATGGGTTCCGTCTTGACCGCCGTCCCGACTGCCGGCACGATCGAAAGAAGGCCTCGAAAAACGTTATCGCCTAAAGGGTTGCCGCCCGCTTGGCCAAATCCCATTCGACGCGGCCAAAGGCGAATCACCCTCGGAGCCGTTAATATCTGAACCAACTGGAGAGCCGCATAAATGAGTTCATGATGAACAATCGCCAGAACGACTTTAACGTTTGGTCCGCCGGCGGGAACTACCCTGGTCCAGAAGTCCCCGAAACCAGCCCGTCGGCGGCCAACCCAAACCCATCCCCGCCCATGGATTTTTCCAAACTCAAGGACATTCTTGAGTCCGTATCCAAGGTGGGACGCCTATCGATCGCCACCGTCGACCAACATGGAAATGTCCTGACCAAACCTTCCGGCGTCGGGGGCTTTTGCCGCCAAGCCGAGCTCAACCCCCTCACTTACCATTGTTGCCTACGCTCTCACGAGTTCGGCCTCTCCCAGGCCCTGGCCCGGGGCGAGCCCTTTAGCCACTTCTGCCCCTTCGGTTTTCTGGAAACGACCGTCCCCCTCACCCATGGCCACCTCACCGACGGCCCCCAAATCGATGGCCCCCTCACCCTTGGTGTCCGGCCCTGGGCCGCGGCCACTTTCGGCCAAATCCGCTGCGACAACGCCCCTCCGGGCCTGGTGGATCTAGCCAAGTCCATGGCACCAGAAGTTGGCGAAGCCCTAAAAGATCCCATTTTAAAAGCTTTCCACGAGGCCGTCCCAACCAGGGACTTCCATGAGCTGGACGCTCTGGCCGCCTTGCTCGTAAACCTTTGCGGCTGGCACCCGGTTCCCTCCCCAAACCCTTGCGACCTCCCAGGCCAAGCCCCCTCACCCGTCCTATCCGCCCTCCCAGGCCAAGCCGCCTCACCCGTCCTATCCACCCGCCCAGGCCAAGTCGGCTACCCAGGCAGCACCGTCTTCGCCGGTGAATCCGGGACCGTCTATCACAGCGAATCAAAGTCCCGCGACGGCGAAGACAGTCCCTCCAATGGCCAGCCCCACCAAAGCCATCCCGTCGAGGGCCGGCTCGGACCGGCTTTTCTCATCGACTCTATCAGCTCGTTGGCCAACTTGGCCGTCTTGGAAGGCGCCTGGAAAACCAACCGCATGGCCGTTCTACTGGCCGATCATTTAAAAAGCGCCCTGTTTGGTCCGCCCAAGGACTTTAAGCCTTTGGCCGAGGAATTGGCCGACGCCGAGCGCTACTTGTCCTTGCAGGGCCTTAGGTATGGCGAGAGCTTGGCCTTCAAACTCGACGTCCCGGCCGATCTCTTGGATTTCCGCGTCCCCACCGACTCGCTATTGGCCCCAGCCGAAAGGGCCGTTCGTTTCGGGCTCGCCACTGGCCAAGGTGACCTGGAAGTCTCCATATCGGCCAGACGGCAAGGCCAGGAACTGGCCTTGGAAGTTAGGGACAACTTAACCACCGTCCGTTCGGCCTGGGAGGAACCCCTGGGCAGCCCCTTTCACGCCCCTTCCGAAACGCTGGGACTGACCCATCGCCTCGAGGCGGTCAAGGCCCGCCTGGAAGGCCGCTTCCCAAAATCCAGCGAGCTCAGCGTCGTCCCCGACCCCCAGGGCGGTTCCTCCTATCGGGCGCGATTACCCTTAAACCGCTTCGCCGACTCCTGACCCTTCCCATCAAAATATACGCCTAAGTCGCCAAAGCCACCATGGGGGCGATAAATGTTATCATTGAGATAACCGATTAAGTATTTAAAAATTCAAAAAAATTTTACCAATGCCGTTTTATTTACTCTTTTACAAGAAACATATCTAGAAAAATCTATAAATACCTTCATATATCAGCTATAATTTAATTTTTTGACAAATATTAACTGAGACTTTTCAGTCAAAATATCTAATTTGGGACTAACAGACAAATGGCCAGCCTCCCCACGAACCGACGCGACCAAGGTCCTTACCGGATCATGATTGTCGATTCCGACCCCCTCCAGAGGTTGGCCCTCTCGGCCATGATCGCCAGGGTCGAAGGCTTCACCGTCATAAACTCCACCGGCGATTTTAAATCCGCCCTCAATCTCTGCTTAAGGGATAAGCCCGATCTGGCGCTCATCGACATGGTCGTCCCTTGGATGACCGGACTGGATTTGGCCAAGGAAATGATCGCCGCCCGCGAGGGCATAAGCGTATTCGTCATGTCGGCCCATGACTACGGCGAGGTGGTTAACCACGTGCTGGGGCTAAACATAACCGGCTTTATTTCCAAGCCCATTTCCCCGGAAGAACTGGCTACCATACTCATCCGCCACAAACGGAGCCGGGCGCCCCGCCCCTCGCCCTTGTTCGAAAAGATCCGGGCCCTGGTCAAGGATAAGGACTTTGGCGCCTTCTGCCGCGAACTCAGGTCCCTGGCCAACGCCTTGCGGCTGGAAAACAATAGCGATCCCGTTCTCATAAACGAAAGGCTGGCTACCCTTTGGCTGGCCCTGGCGGGTGATCGGCCGGATTCGCCGGAACCCGACCCCCAAGGGCAACCCTTCCCCCTTGATGACGTCTCGCTCCTGACCGTGGCCCCGGTGGTTGAACTCTGTCTGTTCGCCATAGCCGACCGGGCCTTTAGGCAAAACGCCGCAAAACGTGGCCCCCGTCTCAAGAAAGTCTTCGACCATATCGAAGCCAACCTGGAACTGCCCCTGGGCCTAAACGCTCTGGTAGAAAACTGTCACATCAGCCAAGGCCACCTAAGCCGAACCTTCAAAAAACACTTCAGCGTTAGCGTCATGGAGTATATCCACCTCAAAAAAATAGCCCTGGCCAAAGCCCTTTTCCTGTTTAGCGAAAAATCCATGGCCGAGGTGGCCGAAATGATCGGCTACAACGAAAGAAGTTACTTCGGAAAGGTTTTCAAAAAATACGAAAACTCTACCATCCAACAGTTTCGGCAGCTGACCGTCCGCGCCGATACCCAAGCCGCCTTGGCCATGGGCCACTCACAGTGGAAACTCCTCCTGGCCTTGGGCGGGCAAAACCTCCAAGACCTAGATTTCTAACCCCAACCCTCCGGCTTAACCCCAAGGTGCCAAGTGTTTATTCCCCGGCAAAAGCTCTTTCAAAGCAGCCATGGAGGAAAACATCAATTCTTACCGCCCACACCCCGTAAAGACCCTTCAACCTCACCGCCACCGACCGCCCTCATTGTGTCTGGTCATACAAGAGACCATTGACGCCTCAAAACGCGCCCTCAATCTAGCCGCCGGGAGCAACAACCCTGCCCCCCAACATAATGACCCAGGCGTTGGCTGCCCGTAACCGATTGTTTTTGCGGTCTTTATGGATCGGGCAATTGTGAACTTTGGGGTGACGGGCTAGAATGAGCTGGAGGATCAATGGTGGGAGAAAAATTATAAAAGTGGAATATGCTTGGCCAAGTACATCCTAAACGCCTCTTTGGGATTGGCCCTGACAAACCCAACTTAGGCTAACAATCCCATAACCTTGGCGTCTCCGCGGTTCAACCGCCCGGCACGCCAACGCGCGAGTTAAAGGATGGCATAAGATTGCGGCTTACTGAAAACGCACGGCCAGGAACTCGGTTCTAGGAACTCACCTTTACAAGGACTAGGGCTACCACGAAAAATTTGAACTTATAGAGCTTCTAGAATAAAAAAGAAGGATTTATGAGCCCAATATTTAATTTAATAATTATTTCGTATGTATTCATGCATATCAAGTAACTGTTGTAAGTTATCAGCCTGTTGAGCCGTTATCATCACCCTGGTTTGATAAGCCGTCTCTCGAATAACGAAGTCGTCCAAAGCCAAGTCGGCTAGAAAAACTTCCCATTTTTGTTTAAACACTATCCAGGCTCTTTGAGCTGACTTGAGTGCTTCTTTATTCGGTTCTACGGCCATGACTTGCTGGTATAGTTGATTTAATCTCTTGTCTTGCCACTCTAACTCAGCTAAAAAACACCCCTCTCGTTCTCTAACACCGCCTGAATCTAAGCATTCATTAAATGAGGGACTAAATGTCACACTTTGAGAATACAATTGAGTTGACGTTGCCAAAATTATTAAGATACACAAAAACAAAATTTTATGCATTTTATTCGCCTTTTAGTGATAGTAATTATTGCTTTACAAAAAGTTGATTATCTATCGTTTTGATATGGAGGTCGCTACATTATTTTTATAGCATTCTCCACCAGAGAATTCAGTTTCAAAAAACTCTTCATAGAAAGCAGTAATTTTTACTTTGGTTCCTGGTTTATAACCAGAATTAGGAGCGTTAAGAATATCTTGCACTTCAAAGTCAGCTAAGAAATTTGCTTCTAGTCCGTTATCAAGTCTAACCGTTAAATGACAATAATCCACGCACATGTAATCTACGAAAGTTCCCTCAAATGGAGGTAGTGGTTCCTTTTTTCCTGGACAAGATGAACTTTGAGCGGATAGATCGTTGGTAATAGCTGATTCAAGGTCGGTTGAGATAGCGGTAAATACACCATTTTGAAAGCATCTTGGTTCAGAGTATTCCACTTCTAAGAATTGCTGAAACTCCGCTGAGAACTTTGCTTTGGTACCTGTCTTAAATACGGTGTCACTATTTTCAAGAGCCTCACGCACAGCATCATTTGTCAAATAGGTATATTCAGATCCGTCATCCAGTTTCACGGTCAATGAACACATATGCTCACAATCAAAATTTATAATAGTACCAACTAAAGGATGCATCGGCACACTAATGATAGGACAATTGACTGTATTAATAGAACGTGTCATCATATTAACTAATGTAAGAGGTTTAAAATTTCCTATATAAATATTGTTAGTTAAATTAAATTTTTTACCTTTTATTGTGCCAGTAACGTTACTAATAAATAATAATTTTTCAGATGGAGCAGCTAAGAGATAACATTTTGTATATCTAGTGCCTTTAGTTGAACCAAAAGCTTCAGGACACATTATATTACCATAACTTGATTCTAATACCAAATTTGAAATCTCAACAATTCCAATATTTTTTAGCGATATTGAATCAATGGTAAATTCATACGCAACTTGGCCTTGATTCGACATCGTAATATTAGAATTATAGATTTCCAAACCAATGCCTTCTTGTGGCC
>JAIRNQ010000302.1 GCA_031257955.1 Deltaproteobacteria bacterium
GGCTTCCTCCGTCGCCGGTGGGGCGGCTTGCTCAAAGGCGGGCAGTTTGGCCCTGAGGGCGTCGGGCATGACGCTGTAGGCCTTGGCCCGGAAGGAAGGGCTAACGTATAGGCCGATTAAGCCCAAAACCAAAATTACCAAAACTACGATGACTATGTTCAGTGTGTTTGAGGGGTTTTCGGCCAGTAATTTATTGTCCATGTATTTGGACGTTAGCGGTTTGTCGAAATCGTCGTCATTGCGGGAGGTCAAGTGTTTGTAAGCCTCATAGACGACGTCGGCGTTTTCCAGGTGGACCAATTCGCTGTAGGTTCGCAGAAATCCCCGGGCGTAGACGCTGGCGATTTTGGGCGGGCGGCCGTCTTCAATGGTATTCAATTGCTCCATGGTAATTTTGGTGCGGCTGGATACGTCTGTCTTGGTCAGGCCTTCCCGTTCCCGGGCTTCCCTCAATAAGGTTCCTATGTCCTCGAGGGAAAGCAGTTCATAGGGATGGGGTTGGTGTTTATCTGTCACGGGCGCTCCAACGACACTTATCTATTGATTTATTTCTCAAGGCCAGCCACATCTATCGACTAAAAGTCCGCAATTACGCCGACCCCCCAAAGGGGTGCCGGCCCTCTCGCCCCGGCGGCCGCCAGGCCCCGTCCGGGGCCCAGGCGACGGAGGCTTGGGCCTTTACAGGGTCACTTTAATATTGGCCTTGGACTTAAGATCGTTTAGCCAAACTTCGTAGCGCTGCCTGAGTTTAAGCTGCTCCAGCTGGCGCCTGGCCATGTCCCGCTGCTCGGGGCTGAAAGCTCCCATGTCGGGCTTGGGCTTTTCCCCGTCAACCGGCTGGGGCGGGGGAGGGCTGGCCGAGGGCCGGGCGTCGACGTGGACGAGCAAAACCACCTGGCCGCCGTCCAGCGGCTCGCTGGTTTGGCCAGGGGCCAAGCTCAGGGCGACGGACTTCAGCTGGGGGGCCAATTCGGCGATGGTCGTCCCGGTGTCGCCCCCGGCGCTGGCGCCCGGTCCCTTGGAATACTGTCTGGCCGCCTCGGCGAAGGTCAGGCCGGCATCGATTTCCCTTTTGATGGTCATGGCCCTTTCAATGACCTCGGCGGATTTGTTGGGCGAGGAGGGCAGGAACAGGAAGCGGACTTTATCCGATTCGACGGATCCGCCGATATAAAGGCCAATTTCCTTCGGGCCCTCGCCGGCCAAGAATTTATTGACTTCGGCTTCGGTCACCACGATTTTTTGGACGATGCTGCGGTAAAGGACTTTTTCCTTCAGAATTTCGCTCTTGAGGTTGGCCCGATAGTCGCCGTAGGAGATATTGCTTTGCCTGAGCGAGCCCCGCAGCTGGGCGTCGGTGATTTTATTGTCGGTCTTGATTCGCTCGATGACCCCGTCGATCTCACTCTCGGTGACCATGATCCCGACCCGCCTGGCCTCTTGGTTCAAGAGGGCGATCTCTATCATGGAGTCCAGCACTTGGCGCTCCAGGGAGGGGCCCGGGGGCAAGGCCCCCCGTTGGTTTCTGCGCACCAGGGTCACCTGGGCTTTTAGCTCGCTTAGGGTAATGATGTCGTCGTTAACCAAGGCCACTATGCGATCCACCGATTTGGCCGCCAAGGCCGAGCCTTCGGCGATAAAAAATAAGGCCAAAAAAGAGACCATAAGGGCGGTAAGGCCGCTTAAATGATTTTTTAATGAAAAATGGCACTGAGACATGGTCAAATTTGTCCTTCAAATTAAGAAGAGATTTATTTGAGTCGTTTAAGATATAGCCGGACGCGCGAGGAGTATGGCCGATGTTGGCCTAAGGGGCCAACCCTTGAGGCGACAAAAAACCAGCTAAGCCTAAATATCGAAATTTGTAAAGTTTTTCTCGGTTTATGCCGCCGTCTCCAAATTAGCCTGATCTATTTTACGATAACCATTTTGATTTGTCCAGCATCAAATTATAAATTCCGCAATCAGTCAAGTTGACGAGTCGATATACTACCCAGTAAGCATCTAACTATCTATCCTTGAGTTATTAAAAAAAATGTTTAAATTTCAATCGTTATAAAATATTTTTTCGTCGCCAAAATCACTTGTTATTAACTATTAAAATATACTTTTAAAAAATCTACCGTCCTAAAAAGACAACTCTTAATTGTATTTTACAAAACTAATCATAAAATCATGGTCCCATAAGGCCACTCGATGGTTTTAATCCTACATAAACACTACGTCCGCTCAGGTTATCCTCATGGCCCGGTTCGTTCCGGCCAAAGAATCTCGCATTCTAATACGGCCCCCCGATCAAGTCAACGCCGATACCATCCCGCCCGGGCCCCTCCCGGGCCGCCCCCTCCCGGTCCGTTCCCGCCCGGTCCACCACCTCCCGGTCCGCCCCCGCCCGGGTCTCTCCCGGTCCCCTCCCTTCCGTGAGTCTCCCGCCACCCGGCCTCCAGTCGCCCGACTGCCTCCCGACCGCCTCCCGCTTCCCGGCCGCCAACCGACCTGGGCCCCGGTCCGAAAGGTGCCAAAATTTATTGACGGGAATTCAAAAAGCTTGTATCTTGTCTAAGGCAAACCACCCAGGCGCGAGACCATGTGCCGCGGTCGTCGGTTTTTGGCCGCTTGGCCAAAAGCCAGCGTCCGGCCGGGTAGGTGAGGCTACTTAGCCGTTTGGGCCAAAAACCTCTAAATTCTTCTCAATACAAAATAATTTCCTGGATGTAGACATTTTTTCCCTCCCACCGTTACGGCCTTGGGCTTTAAGGCTAACCATTATATTGGCCAAGCCCAGGAAGCGGTCGTCCGGATTAATCGTTTGGGTTAACTTTAATTTCTTTCGGCCTCCAATAGAGGTTTATTCCCCACCGTTACGGCCTTGGGCTTTAAGGCTAACCATTATATTGGCCAAGCCCAGGAAGCGGCCGTCCGGATAAATCGTTTGGGTTAACTTTAATTTCTTTCGGCCTCCAATAGAGGTTTATTCCCCACCGTTACGGCCTTGGGCTTTAAGGCTAACCGTTATATTGGCCAAGCCCAGGAAGCGGCCGTCCGGATTAATCGTTTGGGTTAACTTTTATTTCTTTCGGCCTCCAATAGAGGTTTATTGGGTATGTCCAGTGTCTAAAAAAATAAACTTTTGGTGTTGGTTGACTATATTCGCCTTGGCTTTGTCCGTAAGCGTGGCCGCGTCCCTTTCGGCCCCGGGCGTGGCCCGAGCCCAGGATCCGGAAGCCGGTGAAGTTCTTCCCCCGCCTCCCCCGGGCGTTTCCACCCAAAGCGGGGTCCTGGACGCCACCAACCTTCTGCGGGAGACGTTGCACCTTAACACCATCGGCACCTACAGCGCCGGGTTTGTCCTCTTGTCCTACGGCTACATTGGCGTTTTGGCCGACGCCTTGGGCCAGAGGGTCTACGAGCCGGACGTGGTCAATTCCATGTTGCGGGAGACGATAACTTATCTAAGCAACGCCAACAAACAGCTTCAGAACTACAAAAACCACGCCGACGAGTTGTCGCCGTCCGATTTGAATTTCTTGAGCGGCATAAGCGGCATAATCGTGGATTTGATCCTCGAGGCCGAGGCCCTGGCCGATTTCGCCTCCGGTGAGGACGAGGCCCTGAACCGCTATAACGACGCCAGGAAGAAAGCTTGGCAAAGCATTAAAAGCATACTCAAGGTAAAATAACCCCGCCCCCGCTTCGCCATTGGGGCCGCTTCGGCGGCCCCGGGGCGGCGCCCCAGGGCGACCGTCGCGGGAAGGGCTAATAATCCCCGGGGTAAACG
>JAIRNQ010000232.1 GCA_031257955.1 Deltaproteobacteria bacterium
GCCTATTACCATACGCAATTCATTTCGGCCATGCGCTTTGCCGGCTGCGAAATCGACTCCGAGGGTTCGGTTGGCGACGGTAAATTTGACGCCCATTGGAAGGCCTCCGACCAATTGGAATTTGTTTTTGAGATTAAATACGTACCCAAAAAAATTGACAAAAGCCATGAACGTACCGAAACGCAATTAAAAAATGAGATGGTTGCCGCCGCCGAAACGGCCATGAAGCAAATAGAGGAGAGGGGCTACGCTAAAAAATACAAGATCCCAGCCTCCCATCGGCTGCCCGGGGACCGACCCGGGGCCCAAATATACAAGGCTGCCTTGGTGGTTGGCGGGCGCACGAAAGTTCTAATCAAGTTTAAAAAAGATGATAATTAGGGCTAATTTCCATCGTTTCGCACCGTCGCCCCAATAACTTGAAAATCTCCAGTACTTAAAGACTCGTCGCTACCGGTACTACGAAAAAATTGGTTGTTGCATAATCAAAGACAAAATGTTCTAGATTTTAACCGTCCCTATCCCGATTCTGCCTTATGGGTTAAGATTTATAATAGGAATCCCATTGCCAAAATAAGTTCTTTTCTTTTACCAAACTCTCTGGTAGAATCTCTATATCTGTTTATTTTCCTTTTGAAACATCAGTTGTAAATTGCCACCGAAAGCGGACTAAGGCTTAGTTTGGAGCAAGAAGGAACTCTAATATGAGCGAAGGGATAATCCAAAACAATATACTGTGGAATAGCTGCCTAAGCGATCGACCCTTGGCAGATAAATACCAAGACAGACTTAACATCGAAAACTATGTGTCTGGCTTGGGCAATTTTATTGTTTCCGGCGATACCCCACTAACTATCGGCGTCCAAGGTCCTTGGGGCAGCGGTAAAACCAGCCTTATTAATTTGCTTAAGAATAACCTTGAGCGCACCCCAGATGCCTATCGTCCTATCTGCCTCTTCGTTAACGCCTGGGAACATTCTTTGCTCCAAGGAAAGGGTTTCAAGACTGAGATAACTTTGAGCCTTCTTAAGGGTTTGCTTGAGGCTATGAGGGACAGGATCGCTCAACTATCAGACGAATACTGTGAAGGCAAAAGGCTTAAGAATGTGCCTTTGGATGGTTCCGCCAATATAATGCCTACGTACTCGATTGATGCCGAAGTTCGTAAAGAGGCTTTATCAGATACTGGGCCTTTATCCAAAGCCTTGGGTTTCGTGACCGCGATTGGCGCGATGGTCGCTCGCCAAGGATTGAAAATAGCGCTTGGACAGATTGGAGACCTTTTAAACGTCGAGAGTGTGTCGACAGAGGTTGCGAAACAAAACCAAAAATCCGAAACAATACTTGAAACGGCGTCCATGGCTAAAGCGATTCGCGATATTCGCCGGAGCATCGCTGAAACGGTGAGCCTGATTTCACTAAAAACCCCATATAAAAGGTTTGTTATATTTATTGACGATTTGGATAGGGTCAGCCCCGAAGTGGCGGTTGAAATCCTCGACGTGACCAAAAACATTTTCGACATCAGCGGCTGCGTTTTTGTTTTAGCCATCGACTACGAGGTCGTCGTTAAGGGTTTGGCGGGCAAGTTCGGGGAGCGTTCGAAAGATAACGAGCATGAGTTTAGGCAATATTTCGACAAAATTATACAAATACCCTTTCACATGCCGGTTGGCGCTTATGACAAGTTCGTCAGGGATTTTTTGCTTGAATGCCTGAAACGAACCTTCAACGTTGACTTAAGCCTATGGCCGCTGGCCAGCCAAGAAAACCTTAAAAAAACCGCCCTAGCCACGACCGACGGGATACCCAGAAGCCTTAAACGCATAGTTAACACCATGTCCCTTTTGCGATTCGTGGAGTCCAGCTGTCAGACGCCGGAAATGGCAGCCAAAGAGCCTGAACAATTGGAGTTGGAGAGCCAATTTATAATTATCGCCTTAAATATCGCCTTCCCGGAGATTTCCAAACGGTTAATGGCCCAGCCGTTGTTTACGGGCTGGAACTACGACCAGTTGGCCGAAATTTGGGCGCTTCCCCCTGTGGCCGAGGTAAACGATAGAGTGGGGGCCTATGGTGAACTCTTTGACGAGGAATGGGAAAAGGTAGTTTTTGGTCTCTGCCAGCAGAGCTTTTGGCTGAAATCCAGGGCCGCCGCCGTCTCGACGACGCTGAATTGTTTGCGTCAGGCTTTAAGGGGAGGCGACCAAACAGACGGCAACATGCCCGCTTTGACCGACGGCGACGCACAACGCTTATTTACCCTGTTAGAGAGCATCAGGATTGTTTCGGTGGAAGACAATTTACCCAGCCCGAAGGTTAGCGAAAAGGGCGTCAAAAATGATCAGGTCACCCAATTTTGCCGGCGTTTCCATGAGTTGCTGTACGACGAGTTTCCCGATGAATTGCATCCCCAGGACGATAATAAATACGCCAAAAGAGAAGGAAAATTTCGAACATATACTTTGCCTTGGGTATATGCGTCCCTTGATACAGGTATCAAATGCAAGCTTTATATCTTTTGGTCGACTGAAAACTGCGCTTTATATATTGGCTTTGATTTAGAATTTAAGACAGGAATTATAAATAGAACCCAAAAAAGACATGTCTGTGACATAGTCAAGGATTCCACACAAGAGATTATTTTAGATAATGAATTCTCTGATACGCAATTTTATGAGGTTCTATCGGAAAATTTTACGATGGACAGGTTTAAGTCTACCAATCCGGAAAGATTTCTCAACCAAGCCGTCCGACATTGCCAATGGTTGAGAGAGATTGGCAAAAATAAGCCCTGGAGATAATCTTAGATTCCGCTGACTACTCTTTTCTAATAGTCATGCCTAGACAGTCTTTGGCCTTCGCATGATAATTCTATCATTTGGCCGCCCCGTTGCCGGTCCCAAACAAATGCGGGGTTACCGCCTAGGCCCATAAAACCAAAAAAAATCAACGATACAAGGCACTAGACGGTTTAGCCTTTCGGAGTAGTTTTTGTTCGCGTTAGGCTGGTCCGTGGATTTCGGTATTTTTTATAGACGTCACTTTATTGCGCTCGTCCACGAAAACGACCGTCGGGCGGTGGGTTTTGGCCTCAGCGGGGCCCATGTGACAAAAGGACATGATTATGGCCTTGTCGCCCTTGGAGACGAGTCTGGCCGCCGCCCCGTTGACGCAAATAAGCCCGCTACCCTTGGGACCGGAAATGCAATAAGTTTCAAATCGACTGCCATTATCTATATCCACGACCAAGACTTTTTCATATTCAACCAAATTTGCCGCTTCAAGCATTTCGCTATCTATAGTAATACTTCCGACATAGTTTAATTCAGTCTGATTTATAGTCCCTCGGTGAATCTTAGACTTTAAAAGAGATATTTCCATCGTTTAAATCCTATTCTAAATGTTTTCATGTTATTATTAAGGCAGTTAACATAGTCTTAAACCTTTAAAATTATCACTTAGACAAAATAGTTAACCAATAAGCCTAGTCTTTCTAGGCTTTTGGCAAAGCCGGATCGGCCCGCGACGGCGCAAAACTGGACAATGATCCAGCAAGTTTCAAAGCGAGGCCAGGACAATTGGCTTGGGCCCGGAGGGGGTGTTACTAAAGCGGCCGGGGCTTAACCGTAACTAAATTGCCACTGACTTACATATTGCCGAAGATCTGGGTTTAGGTCGTTCACAACGATTCTAACAGTTGGAGTTGGCAGTATAAAATATCTGCCTAACTTTTACAACGGTCTTTTTTGAGAAACTCCCCGAATCCTCGCCTTAAGAAAGGGTAACCTCACTGCGTGGGTTGGCCGGCGCGGGGTTCTATTTTGGCGTTATATTTGGCTTTGGCCAAGAGTTATTTTAAGGAAACGATTTTTAGTGTATTTGAATATACAGTAATTTTTGAAGCGGCCACCAATTTGTCTATAGAAAACTGACTGTTTATAAAGATAGTCCCTGCTGGGTAGCGTCACTGGAGAGACCCTGGCACCCTGGGGTCGCTTGGACCTTGGTGGGGTGGGGTAGAAAAAACCCGGCGGTTGTCCGGAAAAGAGGAAAACCGCCGGGGAGAGTGGGCCGTCCCTGAAGCGTAGTGGCCGTATGCGTGGCCTTTCGCGGTTGGGCATAATTGCAATGGGGCAAGGGTAGATTAATTGGGCTGTCTGGTAATGAATTCAAAAACGGACTCACGAAACTCCTTGTAGTGCGGCCTCTCCACGTAGAGTGAGTGTCCGGCGTCTTTGAAAACCCTAAGCTCGGCGCCGCCGGGGAAGGTGGACGCGGCTTCTTTCACCAGATCGATTGAAACGTAGGAGTCCTTGGAACCGACGATGAGCAAGGTCGGGACCTTGATCTGGGCGGTCGGGATCAGGCGGTTATTGGGTGACACGAAAAGGTCTCGGCGGCCGCCGTTGGGTACCGGGTGGTTGTCGTATTTAAGGCAGTTAGCGGCAAAGAGTTTAACGACTCCATCATCGGTGATGGCCGGATCGATTACCCCGCTTTCATTGCGCTGGAAATCTTCATCGGCGCCCTTACAGGGTTCGGTCTTAAAGGCGTCGGTTACGTAAACCTTATCCAGACCGGCCACGATCGGGGCATAGAGGACGAGGGAACGGATTTTTTCCGGATACTTGGCCGCAAAACGACCGCCCGTGACCGTGCCCCAGCTCCAACCCAAAACGTCAATCTTGGACTGTCCGCTGGCCTTGATGATGTAGTCAACGGCGGCGTTGATGTCCTCGGCGGCGTAGTCGGAATCCGGCTGGAAGCCGTTCTCAAGAACCCCGCTGCGGGCGTAGCCGGCGATATCCAGGATCCAAACGGCGTAACCTTGCCCGGCGAGCCACCTGGTCAGACTGTAATCCTCAAAGTCAATGTCAAACTCATGTGAAGAAAAGGTTAGGCCGTGGACGAGAAGGATGTTTCCGATTGGGGGTTTAGACTCGTCAATGTAGCTATGGAGAAATAGTTTGACGCCGTTGCGCTCAAGGTCGTGGTCTTTTTCGGTGAGTGCCGCGGCGCTGACTTCAAAGGCAAAGGTTAAGACGGGCAAAAAGCTTAAAGCTAGATGCCCAATATAGCGAAAAACTCTATAATGTCGCATAATCGCTCCTATAATGAAAACTTATCGTAGCGAGGACACATATTTAGGTGCCAAAATACTTTATGCGGAATTGATACATATATTCTTTGGAAGGAAAAGACCAGGAAAGAAATGACAAGCCTATTTTGAAAGCCTGGGCGCCAAGCGATAATATAATATGGGTGGGGTTCCAACGGTGAAAATTATTATCAAGAACAAACCATTATGGCAAGAAATGAATCGGGGGATCGGGTGGTACGGGGGTGGGAGACCGGGGAACGGCCCGGGTCGGATCCGGCCTTATCGGGCCAGTTTTGGCTATTTTAGGCCCAATATTGCTACTTGGCCCAAATTTCGGCTATCCGGTTAACGAACCGGGAAAGCCTTGACGACAATTGAGGAGACGGACAATGGGCGACGAACCGGCCAACCGAAGGCCTCTTAGGCCCAGCAAGCTCGGTAAACTGACTGGGAATAACCCCGCATCGGGTGGGAGACCAAGGAAGTAACTGGCCACCAGCTTGGGGTCCTTGGGCGGCCTTGGCGGCCATGGCCATTTGGGAGATTAACGGCTTAAGTTGGGGCCCATTCGGGCCCCTTTCGTTTAAGCGCCGTTAACCCAGATAAGCCAAGTTGCGGTGGCCGGCCTCGGTAACCCTAAAGCGATAGCTTGGTTCCCCAAACTCATCCCAGAAAGGCTCCACGCCTTCGATAAGGCCGACGGCTTTGATACACATGAGGTGCCACTTCATTTTAGCCGGGCTGAACTGGCCTTCTCCCTTATATTCCGGCTCCAAGGCCACGTATATTTGGCTGGGCGATAAACTATTCCCTTGGTGTTCGTCTAAGTACTGCAAGATACGCAATCTAAGCGGCAAGGTTCTGGACATTACGGCCTCCTTATACTTTACGAAGCGAGAAGAGTTCCCTGGGATTGGCGACTACCAATAGAGCCCCAACCACGATTGTGGCCGCGCCCATCAAGGATTGACGGGTCAATTCCTGATCCGTCAACAACACGCCCATGATTACCGACCACAAGGCGTAACAAATATTCAGGGCCATGGCCCTGGCCACGCCGGTGCTATTGAGGGCCCGATACCAGAGAATATAGGAGGTGCCGCCAAACAAACCGGCCAAAGCGGCTACGAGCACGACCGGGGTTTTAAAGGCCGCTATGGTTATGTCCCAGCCGGGGATGGAGCCCATAATTCCGCTAACGGCCATGATTGGCATAACGATGACCCCAAAAACCACTGTGCTGGTTAGTTCGCGTATACTCAAAACGACGTCGGGGTCGAGGGTATCCATGCCATAAGTGGAAACGACTCCCTCGGTGGCCCAACCTATGGTAGCCAAACAGCTTAAGGCAATGCCCAGCTTAAAGTTGGGACTCATGGTTTCGTCCGTCGGCGTGTACCCGATGATCAAGGCACCGGCGATACAGAGGAGAATACCCACCCAAACCCTGGGCGGGTTCTTTTCCTTTAGGAAAATGGTCGAGAAAATCGCGGCCAGTGCCGGGTAAGTGGCCGTTATCGGCATGGCGTAGGTGGAACCGGCCATGGTAATGCCCAAAAGGGAGCCGCTCATGCCAACGGGCCCACCCATTATGGCCCCCAGACAAACTATTTTCCCCGGGCGGGTGCGCAGGGTTCTAAAAAACTCTTTGGATTTGCCGTTTATGGCGTTAAAGATGAACACCAAAATCGAAGCGGCGGCGTCGTGTATCATGGCCAGCGAAAGAGAGGCGGCAATGATTAGGCCAACCATCTCAGACGCCTGGGTGAAGGGATCCTTGAGTGAGGCCGTATAAAGGGCGGTACCAGATGCCGCCCAAAGCAGACCGGATATCAGGGCGAAACCCAGACCCTTCTTGGCATGTGAAAGCTGGTGGCGATCCAAGGCAATTTGTAGTTTTTGGTCTTCCATAGGGTCACCTTAAATCGCGATGGTCGCGGTCTTCGGCGCCCGGGCCAGAGGGACGTTGCCGGTGGGGAAGACGGAAAAAGACAGGGTTTTCGTGGTGCCCATAGTTTACCTCCAATATGGACGAAAAGGCTCTCATAGATATACGTTAAAGATTATCCCCGTAAAATTAAACAATTACTAGACTTTAATCATATTTTAATGTTTATTATATTAATATTAAACTTTTAATTACCTATAGCTAGACAAAGAACTTATTATATAGACGATAGAAGCTCCAAGATAGATAATACTTCTATCTAGGAGATTTACAGAATTTGAATTTTAGCATGGAATAAATTTAAATCATTTGGGGAATTAATACAATAGGCAATTAGTGTGCCAGAGCTTGCAACAATGGTATTGGTAAGCTTACTTTTTTGCGTCTGGCCAATACCTTTTTCCCGACCGATCTCCCCATCGGCGGCACCCAAGCTTCGGGCGCTGCCAGCGGCGATACCAGTGGCAAGGCAGGCGGCGAGCCCGGCCGTAAGGCAGGTGGAGACACTGATGGCGACGCGGGCTTTAATGGGGACGGGACTAGGGTTTCGGTTTTTTGTCTGGAGGGGCGGCCCCGGACGGGGTGGGAGGGGTCACGCGGGCCTCGATGGTTTTGGCGTGGGCCGGCAGGCCTTCGGCCCGGGCCAGGGCGGTGACGGTGGGGGCCAAGTCGGCCAGGGCTTCGGGAGTGAGCTTTTGGAAGGTCATTTTTTTAAGAAAGCTGTCGGTGGAAAGGCCAGAAAAGGCCCGGGCCGAGCCGCCGGTGGGGAGGACGTGGTTGGGGCCGGTAGCGTAGTCGCCGGCGGGAATGGGCGAGTGGTGGCCTAGGAAGATGGAACCGGCGTTTTGGATAGAGCCGAGGTGGGAAATGGCATCGTCTAGGGCCAGTTCCAGGTGTTCGGGGGCGTATTCGTTGGCGAAATCAAAGGCTTCGGGTAGGGACTTGGCCACCAGGATGGCGGCGTTGGCCAGCGATTGGTTTATTATTTCCGCCCGATCGAGGGAAGGCAGGAGTTTTTTTACCAAGGCGGCCACTTTTTCGGCCAAGACCCTATCGGCGCTAACCAATACGGCCGAGGCTTGGGGATCGTGCTCCAGCTGGGAGATAAAGTCCCAGGCCAAAAAATCCGGCTTGGCCGTGCCGTCGGCGATTATGAAGCCTTCGCTGGGCCCGGCCGGCTGATCTATATCCACGTCGCCAAAAACGGCCATTTTGGCCGCCGTGACCCAGCTGCTGCCCGGGCCGACGATTTTATCTACCTTGGGCACCCCTCCCAGACCGTAAGCCAGACAGCCCACGGCCCAGGCCCCGCCCAGTTTGTAGATCTCCGTGGCCCCGGCCAGCTCCAGGGCGGCCAGGATGATGGGCCAGGCCTTAAAACCCGGGCCGGGAGGGGTAACGGCGACGATGGTTTTAACCCCGGCCACCTTGGCCGGGACCACGTTCATCAGGGCGCTGGAGGGGTAGGCGGCCCGACCGCCGGGGATATAGACGCCCACCTTGGAAAGGGGCCGGGTCACACGGCCGGCCAGAAGGCCCGGGGCGATCTCGGTGAGGTAAGTCGGCTTCTCCAACTGTGAGAGGTGAAAACGCTCGATGTTTTCCTTGGCTCTGAGCAGGGCCTCGTTAAGTTCCCGGGTTAACCCCTTTCGGGCCATGGCCAACTCTTTCTCCGCGACCTTGAAGTCTTTGAGGGCGAGGTTTGGCTTGAATTGAGAGTATTCCCTTAAAAGCTCTTTTTCCGGGTCGGCCTTCAGGCGGTCAAAAATTTGCCGGGTCACTTCCATGGCCGGTTTCAGATCGTCTACGGAGCGGGCCAAGATGGCTTGGCGGCGCCCGGGACTTAGCTCGGCGAGAATCTCTACGGTAAGCATGGCTGGGGTTCTTTCCGGGTAAGGCGTAGATATGGGCGCGCGGGGCGCCGGGTAGGGGCCAGGTTTGGGGCCAAGAGGCCTAGGGCACAAGGGCCCGAGAGGCCGAGAGGCCGGGGGTCAGAGGGTCCGGGGGGTCCGGGGGTCCGGGTTCATTCTTTCCGCCGTTTGGCTCGAAAAAACGATTGAATCAAGTCGGCGCACTCTTCGGCCAGCAGGCCGCCGGCGACTAGGGGATGGTGGTTGAGCCAGTCGGCCCGGTGAAGCCGGAGGTGAGACTCGGCCGCCCCCCATTTGGGCTCCGGGGCCCCATAAAAGATCCTTTCCACTCGGGCGTGGATGGCGGCCATCAGGCACATGGGACATGGCTCAATGGTGCTGACCAAAACAAGGCCGGGCAGACGGTAGTTGTTTTTTTGGGCCGCCACCCGCCGCAGGGCCATTATCTCGGCGTGGGCCGTGGGGTCCGACAAGGCTATGACCTGATTGCGCCCGGCGGCCAGAAAGGAGCCATCGGCCTCGGCCACCACCGCCCCGGCCGGGATCTCGCCATGGCTTAAGGCTTCCCGGGCTTGGCCCAAGGCCATGCCCATGAGAAGGGCGGCCGCCTCAGAGTCTATTTCCAGGGGCATCGTGGACACCCGCGGTTGGCCTGGCGCCCGGCTGGTCTGGCACTTGGCTGGTCGGGAGTTTGGTTGGCCGGGAGCTTGGTGGGCCTTGAGCTTGCTTGGCCGGGTTTCGGGGCCAACCGGAAGCCGGGGCGGGCGACCGGTGGTAGCTGGCAGTTCGGGCTCACTTCCAAGGGCAGTTTTCCCGGACGAATTGGAAGGCTTCGGGCAAGTCGCTTATATTAAAATAGGAGTTTATCTCTTCCGAAGTCTGGGCGTTTACCACTTTAACTAGAAGTAGTTTAACGGTAAGTAGATTTTTAATAAACTTTTCTGGATTGGGGACCATAAAAGCCTTTCCATTGGTAGATAGGTTCCATTTGGCGTTGGTGAATTTGCCTTCGTCGAACTGGTAGCTAACATTGGATTTTTCTTTGGCTTCGCTTTTCAGTGGGACGTCAAAATCAAAAAAAATAAAATTTTTGGTGCCGTCGCAACCAACGTGCATGGTGGTGTCGTCCAGGGCCACCTTGGTCAGATGCCGGGTGAAAGAACTTTTGGCCACGAAAGCGGTCGCCGGAACCCCGGGCTTGGTGTCGTCAAAAAGGGCGAACCAAGAGCCGATTTCTTTTTCTGTGTATTCGGCCTGTGTTAGATTGGCTTGCGCCAATAAAAATATGGCTATTAATAGGCAGAATAAAATTTTATAAAACATACTCTGACTCATAGTCAAACTAACTAGCTATGTTAGTTAGTTAGTTAAGAGGATATTTATAAGATATGATTTTTAACCCAAGCATTAAACAACGCACACACTTTAGCGTATAGGCTCGCTGAGGCCACGACCGCGGGGCCCTTGGACGCGGGGAAACCATGACCGTGCGGGCCTTGGCCGCGGGGGCCACGTCCGTTTTGCCTTCAGATGTTTATAGACTAGCACTGGCATGGCCTTAAGACAAGGTTTTTTCCAGCCCGGGTTTATGGGGGCCAGGTCGTATCGGGAATTGTCTTAGCGGAAGAATCGAAAACGTCGCGGGTAAACAAGCCACCAGAGGAAACTCCTGGGGGAGACCCCCAGGGGGGTTTTAGCTGGGGCCCAAGAGAAGGGGGTATGTGCCCGCGAAAAGGGAACGGCCTTGGCCACCCGGTTTCTGGACTGCCCCACTGGCCTAGTCAGTGGGACGTATCGGTGCGGATAAGGCGGAAAGGTGGACGTAAAATTGGAGTAAAGTTTGGTCTAGGCGGGCAATTATTATGTGCCAGGTAGAATAATTGGGCCGTTAAGGCCTTCGCGGTTGGGTGGTTTACAAATTTTGGCACAAAGGGTAAAATATGGCTGAGCTGACTGTATACGGTTAGTTTTAAAGGGTAGTCCCATAGCCCGTTTGCCAGACCGGGCGCCGAAAGGCGACCCGTAGGATTATTTATTTCGCCTTGGCTAGGGCCTATGGGCGTTAGTTAGTAGCCGGTTGTTCGCGTAGAAGGTTGTTTTATCATGGTATGGGCCCGGCGAGCCCCGACGGCTGCCCAATGAAGGCCCAAGCCCAACATGTGGGAGGTTTTTCGCCATTTTTGGCCTGGCGTGGCGGCAGTGTAATGGCGAGGAAGCAACGGAACGAGAAAGCGTGAGTTAGCCAGAGAGCGAGAATGCGCGAGGGCGAGGCTACAAGAGGATCGTTTACGAATAGAACGATGGTTCAGCTTTTATCACTGGTTTGGGGTACCCCAAACCTTATTCCGCCTCGACTTTGGTCGTAGGTTTACCTGGGTTATTTTTATGTCAGACCGGAAATATGAGTTCAGTTGGGAATTAATTGGTGATTTGGACAACGCCAGGCCAAATCTGGGGCCGACCCTCCGCATCGAAGCCTATCGGCTTCTTCAGTTCTGCACCCGCGACATTCTGGAGCAGAGGTACGGTACCGAAGCCGCCGACGAGATTTTCTTCCAGTCCGGGGCCCTGGCCGGACGCAACTTCTACGAAAACGTCCTGGACCACAAGCCCAAGGACATCCAAGACTTGGTCAAGCAACTCCAGACCCTGCTCAAGGACATCGGTATCGGCATCTTTAAGGTCGAAAAGCTCAACGAAAACCTCGAATGCATCATGACCGTCTCCGAGGATCTGGATTGCTCTGGCCTTCCGGAGCTGGGTTACGGCGTCTGTGTCTACGATGAGGGTTTCATCAGCGGGATCCTGGAGTCCTTCACCGGCCAGCCTTTCGACGTCAAGGAGATCGACTGCTGGTGCACCAACGAGCGCACCTGCCGGTTCGAGGCCAAACCCAAAGCCCTGTAACTCTTTCCTCCGCGAGGGCAAGCCGCGCCGGCAAGAAAGGCCTAGGGGGGTAACCCGGTCCCTCCATGGCCCTTGGGGCTCCCGTGGCCGGCCCAGACGATTGGGGCCCAACACTTTAACGGCGAATCGGGGGCCGGGCGGAACCGGAAAGGGTTTGGCCGGCCTCCCCATTGGCGGGGCCAGCGTTGAACGAAGCGTTTACCGAAAAAATACGGTTAAGCCACTTTACCAAGGCCCAAGCCGAATCGATGTTCAAGTTTCTTGAGAAGGTTATAACCGAGAGCAAGACGCCGGTTCTACCCCCCGAGTATGCCCAGTGGGATACCTTTAATTCCCTTTTCCAGCACACCAGCGAAATCAAGTCGGCCCTGGCCAACTTCGCCAAAGGCGATCTGGATCTCCGGGTGGTAAAAAAAGGGGCCACCACCGGTAACCTCAAGGCCATCCTGGCCAACCTCTCCCATCTGGCTTGGCAGTTCAAAGTGGCCGCCCAGGGCGACTTTAGCCACACCGTGGACTTCATGGGCGAGTTCTCCGACGCCTTTAACTTAATGACTTCCAATCTGGCCCGCCACGAAAAGGAAATCAGCGAAAAGCAACAACAGTTGGCGGTCATGGCCGAGGAACTCAAGAAAGAGATCCGCCGCCGGGACATGGTCGAGGCCGCCCTCAAGGAAAGCGAAAACAATTACCGCATCCTGGCCCTTCACGATCCGCTCACCAAAATCTACAATCGCAGCTACTTCAACGAAGCCGGTACCCGGGAGGTCGAGATCACCAGGCGCCGGGGCGATGAGCTGTGCCTTTTGATGATGGATCTGGATAAATTCAAACGTTTCAACGATACCTTCGGACACCTTAGCGGCGACGCCGCCCTCATCCACATAACCAAAATAGTCCAAGAAATTCAGAGAAAGACCGATATCTTCGCCCGCTTCGGGGGTGAGGAATTTGTTCTTTTGCTACCCCAGACGCCTTTCACCGGCGGCAAGATCATCGGCGAAAAGCTGCGGGCCGAGATCGCCTCCCGCCGGGACCCGGCCCCCAACGCCACCGAACCCATAACCATAAGCATCGGCTTGGCCACCCTGACCCAGCTGGACACCCTCAAGGAGCCTTCTTCGGAGGCGGTCCTAAGGAGCTTGATTTCCAGGGCCGACTCGGCGCTTTACGACGCCAAGAAACTGGGCGGTAACTGCGTCTGTTACTTCATCCCGCCGGACGAAAAGAAACTCGCCCTGGCCGGCGAACCCAAGGTCATGGGCCGGGCATAAATATTTGGGTATTTGATTATTTAAGTCAAACTGACTAGCCTTGGCCGCCTTAGCCAAGAATAATTTTGGTAACGTGACGATCGCCCGAAGCGAAAGGCGAACGAAAAACGAAAACTGACTAGCCTTGGCCGCCTTAGCCAAGAATAATTTAGGTAACGTAACGATCGCCCGAAGCGAAAGGCGAACGAAAAGCGAAAATGGGCGCGAGCCAAGATTTTTGGATAGCGTTTTGCCCTTCGCCGGGTCTCGAAGATGATTTAGATTTTTCCTTCGGTCCCAATGTTGGTCCCCATGTGGGTTCCAATGTTGGTCCCAATAATAATTAACGTCGTGGCCCAGTGAATAGACTTAATCTGAGTTTAAGAATTATTTTGAGCTTCGGGGCCGTTCTTTTGGCAGCCCTGGTATTGCTTTTGGCCGTAGTTTGGGCCGCCAACGGCGAGCTGGAATCCGAAAGAAATTTTTGGCCGGGCATGTGGGGCTTGGGCAACGTGGCCGGCGCCCTGGGCCCGGGAGACGATCAAGCGGCGGCTTTGGCCCGGATCCGGGACGCGCTTAGCCAAACGAAAGACAAACGGGCCTTGGCTTTCCTTAACTCGGCCGGGGCCATAGTCACCGAACTGGCCCAAAAACGGGCCAACCTGGACAAGGCCGAGGCGGCCTTGGCCCAAAGCCAAAGCTCGCTCCGGCGGGCCGCCCTGGATTTGGCCTTAAACCCGCCCGAGGGCCTTAAACCGGAGAGCTTGTCCGGTCTTGTGGGCGCCTGCCTTTCGGCGGCCGAAGGCGGGGAAATCGACCCGGCCAAAACGGCCCTGGCTAACGCCGCGCCACCGGTAGCCGCGTCTGGTTCCGGGGTCGGGGCCCCATCCGGATCTTTGGCCGCGCTCACCCAGCGCCTGGAGGATCTGGCCGCCGCCGCGGCGGCCCGGGAGGCCGCGGCCTCGGTTTTGGCCGAGGCGGCCGGCGGCTTGGCCAAGGGACCGAACCTTTCCGCCAGTTCGGAGTTTAACCTCTGGCCTCGGGTCGGCGTCGGCGTCGTCGCCCTTTTGTTTCTCTCGGCGGCTTTGGTTTGGCTCTTAAGTGTCACGGCCATAAGGCCCCTGGCCCGGATCCAGGACTGGCTGGACGAGAGCTCTAGGGACGTCACCAAAACGGCCGTCTCGCTTTCGCGGTCTAGCCAATCGCTGGCCCAGGGGGCCTCGGAAAACACCAAAGCCGTTTTGGACGCCATCTCCAGCCTGGAAGTGCTATTGAACACGGCCAAGCGTAACGCCGGCCACGCCGGACAGGCCAAGGAACTGATCGACAAGGCCAAATCCTTCGTGGACGAGGCCCACGCCTCTATGCTGCAAATATCGACGGCCATGGAGGAAATTAAAAATTCCGGCTTGGCCAGCAGCCAAATCGTAAAGACGGTCGACCAAATCGCCTTTCAGACCAACATCCTGGCCCTAAACGCCGCCGTCGAGGCCGCCCGGGCCGGCGAGGCCGGTTTGAGCTTTGCCGTGGTGGCCGACGAGGTCAGAAACCTGGCCAACAGTTCTTCGGCCGCGGCAAAAAATACCACCTCGATCCTTGATTCCAGCCTAAACCGCATCATTGAGGGCGCCGATCTGGTAAAAAGGGCCGAGGAAAGCTTCGAGTCGCTGGTCGCCGTGACCGAAGAGGTGGCCAGCCTCATGACCGGCATCACCGAGGACAGCCAAGGACAAGCCAGGGAGATCCAAGACGTCCACCAATCCATTGCTTTGATGGACAAAGTCACCCAAGAAAACTCCATGGAGGCGGCCGAGGCCGGAAACATCTCCAAGGAGCTTAACCGCCAAGCCGATCTGCTGAACCAGACCATCAGCCACGTCTCCGGGGTGGTCACCGGCCGGTCCGGCCCGGCCGCCTTGGGTCCCGGCCAACGGATGGCCTCGGGCAAGGTTCCCGGGCCTGAGGCTTCCGGCCAGGCTAGCCGGAAAAAATCCCGGGAAGCCAACCTCCTTGAGGCGGCCAAGGCCGAAACCCCGCCGGCCCCGGCCAGAAAATCCTTTGGCAAACCCAGCAAGAAAGAGCTGGATAAGGCCTTGCCCATGGACGACGATTTTTTCTAGCCCCGGGCCTTCCTCGGCGGGCTCTGCCGGGCCGAGCCCACGCCGGCGCCGATGGCCGGTCCCGTTTGGGGACCTGAGTTCCTTTGGGGCTCTGACCCGGCGCCGATGGCCGGTGCCGTTTGGCGACCTGAGTTCCTTTGGGGCTCTGAGCCGGCCTCGACGGAGATCGGTGTCCCTGGGAGCGGAGTTTTTTCTGATTGTTCGACACAACCAAGTTTATGGGAGAAAATTTTAGGTACGCTCGACATATTTGCGATTATTTGATATATATAAGAAAGTCAAATTTAAGGTTTAGCCTAGTTAGCCTGAACTTTAGCGAATCGATAATGAGAATTGATTTGGTTAATAGCCTTCTTTCTGCTGGCTTGTCTACGATTAGATATTGACTTACATCGAAAATTGACTAAAATATGACTAATATTAGTCGTCCTGACCCGCGAGGCCGATTGCCCGAGGCCGCTTCCCACGGTTGTCCCGAAAAGGGCAATTGTTGGCGGCGCCCCGGCGGTCCCGTTTTATGAGGGCTTTACAAGGGTTGCCCATAGCCCTCTGGGCGACTCCGTTTTATTAAGGGCTTTTCAAGGGGCGCCAGAGCCTTACGGGCGGCGCCCCGACGGCCCCGGGGGGTCCGTCCCGGGGCGGGAAGGCATCGACATTTGAATTTACCGCGCTTTGGCGCCCATTACCGCTTGTGTTTTAAACACGTGCCATTTAAAATAATTAATTAAGCGTTCCGTCCACTTCCTAGCGTGGCATGGCCATGCCCTATCGCGAGGAAGCCGTTCGGGTTGGCCCATTAGCGGGGCCGGCCGGGACCTTGCGGGCGGCTACGGTTATTATGGAGTCTCCGTCATTGTCAAATCCCAGGACTAAACACCTCACTTTGCTTAGGCCCGGCACCTCGGGCGCGCGTTTTGCGCTGGCTTTGGCCCTGGCTTGGACCCTGGCCTGGACGACCGTTGGTTGGTCCTCCCCGGCCCAAGCCCAAACGCCGGGGGAAGCTTCCCAAGGCCAAACCAACGCGCCGGGTTCGACCGGTTACGCGCAAAGCGGGGGCACGACCGACATCGTTTTGACCAAAACCGTGGAGGTCTACTCTTACGAGGATCTGACTTTTTCCATCGACAGCTACACCATCAAGCCCGGCGATAACATCGCCAACATCCTTAAGGCCCAAGGGCTGTGGCCCCAGAAGCCGGACCAGAAGCGCGAATCCCAGCTGCTGCGGCTAGTGGGCGAGCTGAACCCGGTCATCGCCAATATTAACCAGATCTCTTCCGGCCAGACCATTTACCTGCCCTCGTCCAGGGGGCTGGATGAGGTCAGGGCCCAGGCCGAAGCCCAAGCCGCCCTGAGAAGGAGCCTGGAGACCGACCCGGACGTCAAGAACGTGGCCACCTACGAGCTAAACCAACCGGCCCAGAGCCCGGCCAGGGTGGTGGTCAGAAGGCAGATTCCTCCGGAAGAGGAGCTGGCCGAAGGCGAGTATAAGATTTGGCCCGACGGGAAGGCCCCCGAGGTACCGGCACCGGAACCGGAACCGGCGGATCCGACCCCGGCCCCCGATAACTCCGTAAACGTCATACCCTTTGTGGGCCAGGGCCAGCAGCCGCCGGCCAGGGAGTCCAGCCAGCCAGTGCCGAACGGGGACACGGCCGTAGCCGAGTCGAAAACGGCCAGGCCAGAGCCGACCCGGACGGAACCGGCCAGAACGGAACAGGTTAGACCCCGGGCCCAGACCAGCGCCCCGACCAACGAATGCCCTTTGGCCACGGCCCCCGACGGGACCGTCTTCAGGACGGTCAAAGTCAGGCAGGGCGACACCTTGGAGAAACTATTGCGGCGTGAGGGCCTAGACAGGAACCTCATCTACCGGCACCTGATCAAGCTTACCGTTGAGCTTAACCCGGGGCTCAAAAATCCCAACCTGATAGTGGCCGGGGCCGAGCTAAGGATCCCGGCCTCGGGCGGTTACCTAGCCGGCTACGGCTACGAGGGAGCGGTCGCGGCCGGCGAAAGCGCCCCGCCGGTGGCCAGCGTGGCCCAGGCCCCCGCCCCGACCAGAAGCGCCCCAAGTTCCGGGGCCAAAGACCCGGCGCCCGTGCCGGCGGAGAAGTATTTGGTCCCGACCAAACGGCTTCCGGCGGCCTCTTTACCGACCATGGACAGCCTGAACGCCAGGACGGCTTTGGGGGTGATCTTCACCCGGCTGGGCGAAAAAATTGTCTCTAAAGGCCGTCTGTTCATGCCTTTGGACGAGGCGCCGCATTTCGACGCCGACACGGCCGTGACCCCGGTCTTGGAACTGAACAACGGCCGCAAGATCGTGCTCGATTGGAACGGCGACATCGATCCCAAATTGGCCAAGCGTTTTACCGACAAGTATACCGAGTATTCGATTTTTCAGCCGGCCAAGAAAGAGGCCTTCGACAAGGCCCTGGATCGCCTACTGGCCCAGGCCAATTACTACCGTATTTACGGCAAGAACCAAGCCTTTGAAGGTGGCCGCGACGTAAAGCTTAAAATCTCCGCCGATTGGCTGATCTGGCCCTCGGTGGATAGCTGGAACAAAGGCCAGCCCACCATCGTCAACCTGGCCCCGGCGGCCGACAACGGCACGCCCCCGGTCTGGGTGAGGTTTTTGTCCGAGCACGGGATGAGAGTCATCGATCTCTACCAGGGGCGCATAGTCGGAACGGCCGGCCCCTCCCCTACCCCGGTCAACAACTTCACGGTCATAGAGGTCGACCAAAACCCCAGCGCCTTCGCCGCCGCCCTCATTCGTAGCCTGGGTTACTCCCCCAGGGTCGGGGTCACGGTGGACAACGAAAGGGGCCGGGTGGTCACCGGCGGCTCTGAGGCCGATCTGGGCAATTTGCCCCCGGTCTTTTGGGAAACGGACAAGGGCCGCTTTATTTTGGAATACGGCGATCTTTCCACCGAGGATCTGCAGATCCTACGCAAAAACGGCTTCAACGTCATCTCCAGCCCCAAGGAATTTAGGCCGGTCCTAAAGGCCATACTGGACACCGAAAACATTACCCTGGGCGGGAATTTGGTCCTGAACGGCAACTCCACCGGTGGCCCTTCGATAGAGCTGACCATCGCCGGCCAGAGCTTCCAGTTTAACGGACGCTCTTACCTGTTCACCCCGGTGAGCCTGCCGGATAACATGACTTCCCTGGACCCCAATCAAAACGTGGTGGTCCTCCATTACCGCCAGGGTCCGGCCACGGTCCTCTCCTCGCCCGGACCGGCTTCGACTAACCCGCCGGCCACGCCATCCGCCGCCCCATCGGGCTCGGGTGACGCCTCTTCCGGGGCCATCACCGCCGAGAGCCTCTCCGACGGTGCCGGGGCCTCGGCCGGGGCCAGCGGTAGCGGCGCTGGCGGGGACGGTTCGGCCACCATAACCGTCGAACCGGAATGAGTCTTTAGCCCAAAATGCCGCCAAGGCAGCGGTTTAGGTTGCTTATTTTTAACGATACGCTCGTATGAACCACAAAACGTAAGGACGCGGGTATTTACTTATTTAACGAAATGGATTTTTGATGATGAAAAGTGCACTATCGCCCAACGCGATCGCGAAACCCGCTTGCGACGTTAAGGGTTATTGTGCCCGAAACGAGCCGCCATGGTTTGGCATTTCACCTTAAACGTTATAGACGAAGTCTTGCCGTTGTCAGCGCGGTCAAAATTATTGATGGCCGCCGGTATGGCCCAGCTGGAGCTCCGCTTTAGCCGGGTCACCCCAGCGACGGAACCGCGGGGATCCGCCCAAGGCCCACCGGCCGCCCAAAGCCCGCCGACCAGCCAAGGCCCGGCCCCGAGCCAGCCCTCCGGGCCGAGCCCGACGGGGAGCGGACCGGAGACGGACTCGTGGAACGTCGAAGTAGGCTACGACCGGGGTCTCTTGGAGCTTATCGGCGAGGGTGAGCGTTTCGTCCCGAGAACCCCCGAGTCCTTCTACAACGACTACATCCACTACCAAGATCAGGACGCCATCGCCAAAACGCTGGGCGACATCCTTTCGGGCCAGTCCGATAGCTTCGAGCTGGCCCACCTTTTGTGGGACTCGAGCGTCGGGCGCTTTCGCAAGTCCATATCCACCGGCCTAGTCACCGAAAAGGCCGAAGACTCAATCACGGTGACCATCCTCACCAGGCGCGATCCGGAACGGGAGAGCGAGAGCCACGCGGCCCACGGGAGTGGGGCGGTCCAGACCGACGAGGCGGTTAACGACGAGATCACCAATTACCAGCTGATGCTCGATTCCATGCCCATGGCTTGCAGCCTTTGGGATCGCGAACTCAACCAAGTCGACTGCAACCGGGCGGTCATCCCCATCTTCGGCATCCCCGACAAGCGCTCCTACTTTGACTATTTCCCGACCCTGTCACCGCCTTTCCAGCCCGATGGCAGGCTTTCCGAGGAAGCCTTTCCCCAATACATCAAAAAAGCCTTTGAGGAAGGACAAGTCACCTTCGAGTGGCTGTTCCAAAACATTAGCGGCGACGCCATCCAGTCGGAAGTATTTTTGGTTAAAGTCGACGGGCCCGAAGACGACATGGTCCTTTGCTATTTTCGGGACCTTCGCAAGCTGCGGGCCGCCGAGGCCCAAGTGGAACGGGAAAGGATCCTTCTCCAAAAGATCCTCGACAATAGCCCGGTGGCCTTCTTGATCAGCGTAGACGGGGACATCAGGTTCCTGACCCCCTTCGCCCGCCAGACTTTGGGGCTAAACATCAACGAATCGATCCTGAAGATCTACGCCGACGCCGACGAGGCCGAGCGGGTCATGCGGACCCTAGAGAGGAAGGGCAAACTGGCTTGGCAGGAAGTCCAGGTGCTGGACCACCACGGGGAAATCCGCCACATGTTAGTTAACGCCTTTAAGGGCGAGTACGGCGGCGACATCGGGCTGATGTTCTGGCTGATGGACGTAACCGAGATGGCCGAGAAGGAACGGGCCCTCTCCGAGGCCCGGGAGGCCGCCGAGGCCAGCACCCGCAGCAAGAGCGAGTTCTTGGCCAACATGAGCCACGAGATCCGCACGCCCATGAACGCCATCATTGGCCTAAGCCACTTATGCCTCCAGACCGAGCTGGACTCCCAGCAATACGAATATGTCTACCGGACCCAGACGGCCGCCAAAACCCTCCTCCGGATCATCAACGATATTTTGGACTTTTCCAAGATCGAGGCCGGCAAGATGGAGATGGAGCAAATCGAGTTCCGCCTCGACGAGCTCATCAGCGAAACCATGGAGATGCAGTCCCTCAAGGCCGCCGAGAAGGGGCTGGAGTTCTACCTGGACATCCCCGAGCTCATGCCCAACACCGTCGTCGGCGATCCCGTCCGCCTGGCCCAGATTCTCAACAACCTCATCAGCAATTCAATAAAGTTCACCTCTAACGGCGAAATCGGGGTTCGGGTCGAGTTTCTCGAGGAGATCACCCAAACCGTGACCTTGCGTTTTACGGTCATGGACAGCGGCATCGGCATGACCGCCGAGCAGATTAGCCACCTCTTCACCCCCTTCACCCAGGCCGACACCTCCACCACCCGTAAATACGGCGGAACCGGGTTGGGACTGACCATCTCCAAGCGACTGGTGGAGATGATGCAAGGCCAGGTCTGGTGTGAGAGCGCCCCAAACAAAGGCAGCACCTTCACCTTTACCGTCCGCTTTGGCCTGACCCGGCCCTGGGTGCCCGAGACTAAAGTCCAGCCCTACAAGGATTACCTGGCCCTGGCCATCGACGACAACCCCTCGGCCCTGCAGATCCTCACCAAAAACCTCGACAGCCTGGGCTTCAAGGTCTCCAAAGCCATCTCCGGCGAGGCCGCCGTGACCCGGGTGACCACCATCAAAGAAAAGGGCGAAAAATTACCGGATCTAGTGGTCATGGACTACCAGATGACTGGCATAAACGGCATCGAGACCTGGACGGCCATTTCCCAGTACATGCCCAGGGCCGTGGGCATCCTGACCGTGAACGGCCTTTGTTCCCATGAGCTCCAGCTCGGGGCCAAGGAGGCCGGCTTCAAGGCGGTCATCTCCAAGCCCCTCTCCCTCAATTCCTTGACCGGGACCCTCTCCAGCCTTCTGGACCGCGCCCCCCAGGCCCCCAAGGCCCCACGCAAGCGCTCCCGGGCGGAAGCCAGCGACCTGGTCTCCCACCTCAAGGGCTCCCTGATTCTCTTGGTCGAGGACAACGAAGTTAACCAGTTGGTGGCCACCAGCATCCTAAAAAAGGCTGGCTTTACGGTTAAAGTTGCCAATAACGGCAAGGAAGCCGTGGACATGATCCAGCAAGAACCCTTCGAGCTGGTGCTAATGGACATCCAAATGCCCGAGATGGACGGACTTGAGGCCACCAGAATCATCCGGAGCATGGACGGGTTTTCCGACATCCCCATCGTGGCCATGACCGCCCACGCCATGAGCGGCGACCGCGAACAGAGCATCAAATCCGGCATGAACGACCACGTCAACAAACCCATCGACGTCCAGGAACTCTTCAAGGCCATCGCCAAGTGGCTCCCGGCCCGCCAACCCCAACAGGGCCCGCCCGAGGCCCACGCCGAGGCCAAAGTCGGCTCCTCCGGCGCCTGACCCCCAGGCGCCGTAACGAACTCCGGGGTACCCCTTTACCCGATACCCCACAACCGCCCATAAGCCCCCTGGGCGCGTTTTCTCGCCCGAGTGGCTACTCCCCTACCCGAATCCCCCCTATCGTTCGTCACAGGCGCTCGGGGACGATTTGTCAAGGAGGATTTGGAGTGACGCGAATTTTAAGTGCTTCTGACTTTTGTTTGGCGTGTGTCATTGTCATTTTATCACGTGGCGAGAGAATGACGTATCCGTTCACGGGGCTGAGAGGCACGCCTCAGCTTTTTTTCGCCGGGCATTTTTGATCTCTTTTTTGGGCCCTTTCACCGCGCTCTTCATCAATCGAAACGATATTTCCATATTTCTCCCCTCGGGGCCTAACCCATCTTATCCGACGATCTCGGATAAGATGGGCTAAGCCAACGCCTCCTCCCTTAACTTTTGTCCCGTAAATAACGTCCTAGGCGTTTCCCGGTTCAGTGGTCTCGTTCACATTGGCCATTGCGCGCCTTGGTTATTGTGAGTATAATTATAAAAAAGGAGATAGCTCTGATGTCTGAAACTATCAACCCTG
>JAIRNQ010000271.1 GCA_031257955.1 Deltaproteobacteria bacterium
CGAGATATGGAGACGGGTTTGCGGCCGGGCTCGAAGAAGGAGAAGTTCTCCGAGTAAAGGTCGGCCATTTCTTTGGCCTTCTTGCCGGTTTGGGCCGAGACCCAGCGGTCCAGAAAGGCGGTGAGGTAGGGTCGGACGTTGGACGGGACGGCCTTGGCCAATTCTTGGCCCGGGCCGACCATAAGGGGCAGTATGTCTTGGGGCAAGAGGTTCTCGACCCGCTTCCAGAGGTTGGCCGCCGCCGTCTTGGGGATGTCGGCCTTGGGCGGGTAGCGGAAGATTATGGGCGTGCTGCCGTTGGGCCGGCCGACCAGGTAGAGACCCGGCTCCTTAAAATCCGGGGCGGCTATTTCGGCCTTTAGTCCCGGGACGTCGCCGCCACCTTGCCACAGTCGGGCCATTTTTTGGCCGTTTTCGACCACCAGGGCCACGCCGGTTTGGGGTAGGTTAAGAACCGAGGGCGGAAGCGAAGGCAGGCCCAGAGCCCCCTCGGGGGCCGGCTCGGCCGAAGGGGTGGCCTGGGGTCCCGGCGCCAGGGGGAGGGCATCCTCGGATTGGGGCAAGGCGGCGACCGTGGCCGCGTCCGGGCCCGGGTTGGAGGGCCAGAGGAGCCAGGCCATGATCCCGGCCAAGAGGGCGGCGGCCACGAAGGAGAGCCAGGGACGGCCCCCGATTTTTTGGCGCTCGCGTTCCCGCCCGGCCCCGGCGGCCACCTTGGCCGCCTTTTCGTTGACGACGATGGGTTTGTCAAAGTTGGCCTTGGCCTGGATGACGTGGGCGGTGGTGACCGGGTTTTTGCCGGCGGCCCAGGCGGTCATGAGCGATCTTTCGGCCAGGGCGTTTATGGTCCCGGGAAGACCTTTACTCAAGTTTCTTAGGGTGGTCAGGGCTTCGGCGGTAAAAAGTTCTTTGGTGGCCCCGGCCACGGCCAGGCGATGGCGGGTATATTCGATGGTCTCCCCCAGGCTGAGGGGTTTAAGCTCAAGGCGCAAGGCCTCCCCGATCGCCTCCTCGGGCAGCCAGAGCTCGACCGGGTCCACCTCCGGAGGGGGCCCAGGGCCCGGGTCCGGGGCCGTGCCGGTCAGAAAGAGGCAAAAGCGGCCATGCCAGGCGGGATCCAGCCGGGAGAGGGTTAAGAGATCCGAGAGGGTCTCGGGGTTAAGCCCGTCGGCATCGTCGACGGCCAATATGAAGCCCAGACCGTCCAGCAAGGTTTCGTCGACGGCGTTTTGAAAAAAGCCCAATAGTTCTTCGTCCCTGGCCGAGGGCGGGCACTTGAAGCCCAGCCCCAGGAAGGTCAGGGCCTGCCTAAGGACGAAGGGAAAGTTGGCCGTCGGGTCCAGGGCCGGTGTCATGCGGCTCTCCCCGGAGACGGCCTGGGGCAGCCTCTTAACGCACTCGCTCTTGCCAGCGCCCTCGGGCCCGGTTAAGACCACCAGGGGCGGCAAAACCGGTTCGGTCAGAAGGCGGCAAAGCTTATCAAAAACCTCTCCCCGATAGAAAAACTTGGCCTCAAGGGTAGGTTTGAAAGGCCTCTGGCTAAGTTTGAAATACTCTTCGTAGTCCATGCGCAAAGTTTCCGGGACGGCTTGGGACGGGTTAGGGATCCCTTGGGACTCTTGGCATAAAGTCCATAGGTTTCTTATAATCGTTATATATTAGCATGATTATGGTAAGGCTTCAATAACCGGATCGGAAATAAAAAAAACCGTTATCCCTTGCCAAAAACTATAGGCATTGTAATCATTTTTGTGAGGCGGGGGCGGGCGTCGGGCTAAAAAAGTTGGCCCCACGGGCGTAATAATTGGCCGTTTCGCCTCTTAAATGGAGGAGGTGGGCTAATCGATCCTGGGCCACGGTGTCTTTTAAAGGGCCGGCGGGTGGGCCCTTTAGAAGGCGCCGGAGTCGGCGCAGAGCTGGCAGGCCGGGGGTAGGCGGCCGTCCAGGTGGGCTTGACGCAAGGCCTTAAGGTCAGCGGAGAGCCAGATGTCCGAGACCGGGGTGGTTTGGGCCTCCAGGGGCAGAAGCTCCCGACCGTACCATGAGCAGCATGGCCAAGCCCGGCCCAGCCGGTCCAGGCCCAGGCGCTGCCAGGGTTGCTGGCAGAAGGCCCGAGGGGCCGGCGGGTTTTGGGGACCGGGCTTTTCCAGGCCGGTCCCGGGAAACCAGATGGGTTGTTGGAGGGAGAGGAGATCGGCGGCGCCGGACCAGCGTTCGACAAAAGGCGCCAGTTCGGCTTGGTTTTGGGGAAGCATTAGAAAACTCAGTCTTAGAAGCGGGAGTTTTTGCTTTCTTTTGGTCCGCCCCTCCAGAAAAAGGTCTATGGACCGTTCCAGGCGGTACAGCTCGCCGCCGCGGCGGATTTGCCGGTAAGTCTCGGGCCGGACGGCGTCCAGAGAGATCTCCAGGCGTGTAAGGCCGCAGTCCAGAAGCCGTTCGATAAGGGTCCGGTCCAGGGCTTGGCCGTTGGTGCCCAGGCGGATGTCCATTAGGCCGGCTCGGTCGGCCAGGGCGATGTAGCGGGGGATGCTCGGGTTAAGCAGCGGCTCGCTGGCCAGGCCTAGGGTCAGGGCCGGCAGGGTGTGTTCTCTGGCTTGGGCCATGAGGCTTAGGTAAAGGGCCTCGGGCATGGGGGCATAGCGGCGGTCTTTGGGGCTATTGGGGAGGGGGCACATGAGGCAGCTAAGGCCACAGCCAGAGTTTACGGCCAGATCCAGGCTCAGCGGGAAGTCCCCCACCTCCCGGCCCGGGGCGGCGGCGGACCAGGCGGCCCGGTAATCCAAAAACCTTTGGCCGTAAAGGCTTGCCAGGAGTTTCAGGTAACGGTTTTCGGCCTGGTAGAGGACGGCCTGGCCGCCCGGCGGACGGTGGACCTCGTCAAATGGGTTCGGGACAAGATCCGGGAGTCCGTCCGGGGCGGCGGCGCCGGGGGCACCGCCAGTGGGTCGCCATGGCGGCTCGGTTGAGTTTTCGCTCATCTGATTATCACGACCGCCTCGGCCGGTAGCGCCTCCCGGCTAGCCACCAGCTGTCTGGGTCCGGGCAGTCGCCGGGCCAGGGCCTTGGCTTGGCCTTGGCGTCCGCTTTGGTAGGTGATGACCGTCTGGCCGCCGGTCCCGCTGGGTCCGCGGCTGGTGACCGAAACGACCCGGTAGCCCATGCGGCTCAGGACCATGCGGTAGTCCTCGCCGACCGAGGGGTTTCCGGTTTCGTTAACCACCATGACCGAAAGGTTGGGCTTGGCCGTGGCGGCCGATTTGGCCTTGCTCTTGGCCTTACCCGTGGACTTGCCCGTGGACTTGGACGCCGAGCCGCCGGTGGTGCCGGATCCTTTTTTGGCTTGGGACTTGGCTCGGCCTTGGCCGTCGGTTTTGGCCGCCTGGCTCAGATCGCCGCCTTTGGGGGCGGGCCCGGGAACGCCGGGTTCCAGGATGGCCGCCGAGCCGACTTTGGGCCGCATGCCCTCTTCCATCAAAAGCGAGCCGGCCTTGGCTATGGCCAGGTTTAGTTCGTCGTCGCCGGGTTCGGGCAAAGCTTCGGGGCTATCCGGCGCTTGGGCACCGGGGGCCAATCCAGCCTGAGCCAATCCAGCCGGAGACTGGGCGGAAGGCCCGGGCGGCGGGGGCAAGGCCGAGGATATCTGAGGGCTTCCCGATACCGGCGGTGGCGCCGGCGGGGAGGCCGCTTGGGCGGCCGGAGGGGGCGGGGTCAGCGGGAGGCTCACGGAAGAAGAGCCTTCCTGGCCGGCGGGGGCAGCGGAAGGATCCGGGGCCATGAAATCGGAAAATAGTTCGTTTAGCTGCGGATCCCGCGACTGGGGTGGGCTAAGTTGGCCGCTGATCGAGGAGGCGCCGGAGGCTGGCCCGGCCACCGGGCCGTTAGCTTGGTCGGCCACTGGGCTATCGGTTTGGCCGTTTTCCGGCAGGGTCAGGGGCTGGGGCTGGGCCTGTTCCGGGGTCTCGGGCAAGAGGTCGCTGAAAAGCTCTCTAAGGGCCGGATCGCCTCCCTGGCTATCAGAGGTACCCCCGGAGGCCGTCGGGCCCGTCACGGGCGCCTCAGGCCCATTGGCGGGGGGATTTTCGGCAAGGGTCGGAGTGGGGGAATTCCTGGGTCGGTCGAACTGGCCAATCTCCATCTGCTGCCAGCGACCTTGGCTGGCGTCAAAATCCGGCAGCGGCCCGCTGGCCGAGGGGGTCCCGGCGGTCTCCCGGGAGGCCCGTTGCCAGGGCGGTGGGGGCGGGGTGACCACTTGGCCCTGGAAGCTGGAGTAGTCGGGCGTCTGGGCGGCCGTCGGGGGGTTTAAGTCCCCGCCTTGGCCCTGGTCGGCCAGGCCCTGGGCGGGCTGGTCCGTACCGGTTTGGCTTTGGCCGGGATCACCTTGCGTAAGCGGGGGGACGGTCAGCTCGGCGTCGAGCGGACCGGCGGCCCTGGGGGCTTCGGGGGTTAGGTTGTCCAGAACGCCTTCGTCGCCGCCGCCCTCGTCGGCCAGATCGGTCGGGGCGTAGGGCAGCTCATAGGGCGACTGGGAGGCCGGCTGGGCCACCGGTTGGGTGGTCGCCGGTTGGGCCACGGTCGGCTGGGCCACCGGTTGGGCCACGGTCGGCTGGGTAGCGGGCTGGGCGGTCGCCGGTTGGGCCATGGGCTGGGCCGCCGGTTGGGTGGCCGGGGGCAAGGCCCCGGGCAGGGACTCGGCACTTACCGGCGGCGGGGGCGCCGGGGCCATGGAGGGCGGAAGCTGGGGCATGGAAGAGGCGGGCGCGGCTTGGCCGGACGGGGAAGACGGCGAGGGCTCGTCCTCTTCCTCGGAAA
Source organism: Deltaproteobacteria bacterium (assembly GCA_031257955.1). GTDB lineage: Bacteria > Desulfobacterota > Desulfarculia > Adiutricales > Adiutricaceae > JAIRNQ01. The sequence continues at coordinate 4,810 of JAIRNQ010000271.1, forward strand.
ATAGCGTGGTCAGATCGTCGTCCTGGGCGACCAGCGGGGCGACCAACGGGGCGCCGCCAAAGGCCAAAAGCCAAGCCAGCAAGACGATGGCGAAAACCGTCGCCGCGGTCGTTTTAAAGTCGTTGGGCATATTAGCCCCCGTCCGTCTGCCGGACCCCATAAGTTAGATAGAATTGGGAGGCCGTAAACTTGCCCCCACAATTGGGCCCTGGGTCCCGTAAGTTAGATAGAATCGGGAGGCCGTAAACTTGGCCGCGCAATTGGGCCCTGGGTCCCCAATTCCAAAAATGAAGCAATATTTAGGCCAGTATTTTAGTCAAAGCCCCCGCCGGTCGGGGCGGGGGAGCGGCATTAGCCGACCTTGGAGATGGAGTCCACGTCCACCTCGATGCTGTTCCAGTCCTTGTCGATTTCGCCACGGATTTCGACCGTGTCGTCGGGGGTAACGTTTAGGCCGTTCCATTTGTTGTTGTCGATGTCCAGGTTGATCTCGCCGGTAGCGTCCTTGAAAAGGTACTTGTCTTTGCCCAGGTGGCGGACGATTTGGCCTTGGAGAATCACGTAAGAGTCGTCGCGCTGGCGGAGAGCCTCGGTTACCGTGGCCGTGGCCAGCCCGGGACCGGTAAAGCCGCCGCCGACGGCCGGACCGGAAGGGCCTTGAAAGCCATCTTGGGCTTCGGCCGAAGTGGCCGGGGCCATGACCAAGGTTATGGTCAGGGCCAAGGTCAGACCCAAAAAGAAAAGCGAGAGTGTCAAAAGCTGTTTCATTTTTACCAATCCCATAAAAATGCCGCTATGGCCAAGGAAGGCCAAGGTTAATTATAGGGGGGCCAATTCCGGCCCCATGGGGCGCGAGAGCCTGACTTATTTTAGCCAAAGGCTTGGATTATTTCAAACCGGCCAAACGACCGGTTTAGCCGCCGTGGCCAGCGTCTGGGCTGGCCACGGGGCCGTTAGAAGAAAACGAAGGCCAGGACGATGAACAGGGGCCCCAATATCCCCACCGACCATAGCAGATAGCCAAAGAAACTGGGCATTTTGACGCCCCTTTCCTCGGCGATGGAGCGGACCAGGAAATTGGGGGCGTTGCCGATGTAACTGTTGGCCCCCATAAAAACGGCCCCGCAGCTGATGGCGGCCAGGGTCTGGGGTATCTGGTTCATCATGAAGGCGGCGGCGTCCGTGGCCGAGCCGGCGGCGGTATTAAAGAAAACCAGGTAGGTCGGGGCGTTGTCCAGGAAGCTCGAGAGGGCCCCGGTCAGGAAAAAATAGGCCATGTTCACCGGATCCCCGGTGGCCGTGGAGACCAGGGAGATGAGCGAGGCCAGTTCGCCCTCGACGCCGGCCCGCAGGATGGCGATGGCCGGGATCATGGTTATGAAGATGCCAAAGAATATTTTGGCCACCTCTTTGATGGGGCCCCAGGTAAAGTTGTTGCCCTCCCTGGTGGCCTTTGGGGTGATGAAGACGGTAAGGAAGGTGAGGATCAAGAGACCCGCGTCCCGGGTAATGTCAGAGAAGAGGTAGGTAATGTCTTTCCAAACCACCAGCTGGCCTTGGCTATGCCATAGACCCGACAGGAGGACCAAGCCCACCACGGCGGCCAGCAGGAGAAAGTTTATCGAGCCTTCCAGGCCTATCTTTTCGGTGGCCGGGACGGTCGGAGAGCCTTCTTTCTTGTACAGATAAGAATCGACAACGTAATGGATGGCCAGGAGGGCGATTTCCATGCACACGGTCTGGACCCAGATGTGGGTGGTGGTCCAGAAGAAGGTCACCCCTTTGAGGAAGCCCAAAAATAGGGGCGGGTCGCCCAGGGGGGTAAGGGAACCACCGATGTTGGAGACAAGGAAGATAAAAAACACGATGGTATGGACCCTATAGCGGCGGTGGGCCGAGGCGGCTATATAGGGCCTGATTAAAAGCATGGAGGCCCCGGTGGTGCCCATGACGCTGGCCAGGACCGACCCGATGACTAGGAAGGCCAAGTTCATGGCCGGCGTGCCCGATAGGGAGCCCTTAACCCTTATGCCCCCAGCGATGGCGAAGAGAGCCAGAAGGAGGATGATAAAGGGTATGTATTCGGCCACCACCGTGTGGACCAGAGAGTAAAACGACAAGGCCCCGCCCAGCAGGGCCACGGCCGGGACGAAGAAAGCCGCCGCCCAAAAGAGGGCCACTTTACCGAAGTTGTGTTCCCAGAAGTGGGGGGCTATGAGCGGGAAGAGGGCGATGGAGAGGAGCATGCCCACGAAGGGTATCACCCACCAGATGGCCAAGCTGGCCCCGTCCAGATGGAGGGAATCGGCGCCATGGCCGCCCCCATGGTCGGCGGCCAAGTCGGCTGAATGGCCGGCGGCGTCGGCCAGGGCCGAGCCCACCGGGAAAAGATACATGGCCAAAAGCGTGGCCAGGGCCAAAAGGGCCAAAGGGGCAAGGGAAAAAAAACGGTCCGGGACTGAACTGGCCGGGACTTGACGGGCCGGGGGCGCGGCCGCACTGGCCGCGGGCAATCTGGCCGAAGGCAGATTGGCTGGGCCGGCGGGGCGGGATTTGTCTGTGACCATCATGGATCCTTAAGTGGTTGGTTTCGTCATTGGCCCTCCCGGCGGCCCCGTTCAGCGGGGCGGCGAGGACTGAGCCCCCGTAAGGGGGGCGGTGACTTTGAGGAGGGCGTCTTTGCTAGTTTCCAGGGTGGAGGGCTGATCGAAGGGCTGCTTGAGGAACTCCACGAACCGCGGGTGGTAGGCGATGGCCTGGTCCACCTCCGGGCTGGTTCCCTTCTGGTAGGCGCCGATGTTGATCATGTCCTCGTTGTGCTGAAAGACCGAGAGGATGTCCTTAAACCTGGCCGCCGCCGAGAGTTGCTGATCGTCTGCTAGATCGACCATCAGGCGGCTTATGCTCGAAAGGATGTCCAGGGCCGGGTATTGGTTACGGGCGGCCAATTCTCGCCTCAGCACCAAGTGCCCGTCCAGTATGGACCTCATGGAGTCGGCCACAGGCTCGTTCATGTCGTCGCCTTCGACCAAAACCGTGTAAAGCCCTGTGATTGAGCCGTTTTCCCAGGCCCCGGCCCTCTCCAAGAGTTGCGGGAGCATGGCGAAGACCGAGGGGGTGTAACCCCGGGTGGTGGCCGGTTCCCCGACCGAGAGGCCAACTTCCCTGGCGGCGTAGGCGAAGCGGGTGGCCGAGTCCATCATGAGGATAACGTTTTTGCCCTGGTCCCTAAAGTATTCGGAGATGGCCGTGGCCACCCAGGCCCCGCGCATACGCACCAGGGCCGGCTGCTCGGAGGTGGCGGCCACGACCACGCTGCGCTTGAGCCCTTCGGGTCCCAGATCTTTTTCGATAAACTCGCGCACCTCGCGCCCGCGCTCTCCGATTAAGGCTATGACGTTGACGTCGGCGGTCATGTGCCTAGCGATCATGCCCATCATGGTACTTTTGCCGACCCCGCTGCCGGCGAAGATGCCTACCCTTTGGCCCTGGCCCAGCGTCAACAGGGCGTTTATGGCCCTAACCCCCACGTCCACCGGGCGGTCGATGCGCCGGCGGCTAAGGGGGTTCCCAGGCCGGGTTTTTAGGGGGTAGCTGGCCGTGGCCTCGATGGGGGGCCTATGATCCATGGGCCGCCCTCGGCCGTCCAGAATCCGGCCCAGCAGATCCGGGCCCACGTCGACCGTGGCCTGCTTGCCGCTGGCCATGATTCGGCTGCCCGGGGTGAGCCCGGTCATGTCCCCGACTGGCATGAGTTGAATGGTCCGGCCCTTAAAGCCCACCACCTCGGCCTCCAGGGCCAAGCCGTCGGGCAACTGGATGGAGCAGACCTCCCCGACCGAGGCCGCCGGCCCGTCGCCCTCGATGACCAGCCCGGAAACTTTAGTCACCCGGCCTTCCAGGGCCAGGGGCGGGGCGTTTTTTAGGGCCGAGAGGAGGTTTTTGAAGTTTTGGCTCCGCATATGGGACGCTCACCGCCCCAAGCCGACGGTAGCGCCGGCCCGAGGCCTGGAAAAAAGGCGTTTAGGGTATAGCGAAAAGGAAAAATAGGGTGGACAAAAATTTGGCGATGACTGGCTGACTGGCTTAGCCTTGCAGTCAATTTGGCGATGACTGGCTGACTGGCTTAGCCTTGCGATACATTTGGCGATGACTGGCTGACTGGCTTAGCCTTGCGAAACATTTGGCGATGACTGGCTTATCCTTCCAGTGGGCCCAAGCCGACTTGGGCCCTAAGTCGGTTGGCAGCCCGGGTGGAGAGCCGGCGCGTCCGGCCGGGGGCCAGATCTTCGGGCAGCCACAGATCGCAGTAAGCCACGCGCTTTAGGCGCTTGACCGGGTGGCCGATCCCAGAGCACATGAGTTTAACCTGATGGCGGCGCCCTTCGGTCAGGGTCAGTTCCAGCCAGCCGTGGTCCGGGCCTCCCCGAAGCATGGTCGCCAGGGCCGGGGCGGCGGGTTTTCCGGAGATAACGAGCTTACCGGTCCGCAGGCGTTCCAGCTCGGCCTCGGTGGGGTAGCCCTCGACCTGGGCCCGGTAGATCCTGGGCACCAGATAGGAGGGGTGCATGAGCCGGGTGGCCAGATCCCCGTCGTTGGTTAAAATCAAAAGGCCCGAAACGTCCATGTCCAGACGGCCCACCGGAAAGACTCTGACCGGCAACCGATCCAAAAATTCCTTTACCGTTGGCCGTCCTTGGGGATCGTCCATGGTGGTCAGATAGCCCGCCGGCTTGTGAAACAGGTAGTGGACGGGTTTTTGGGGTTTCCCGAGAATCTGGCCGTCGACGGCCACGGTAGAGACTTCCGGGTCGAAGAGCCCGCAGACCTCCTCCATGGGGAGGCCGTCCACGGTCACTCGGCCCTGGCGCATCAGATCCTTGGCCGCCCGCCGGGAACAAAGCCCAGTCTCGGCTAGGTATTTTTGCATCCTCACCATTGCCACGAGCGACCAGGGCCTCCTCCCGTCCCGGTCCCGTCCGGGATTTAACGAACCCCAGTCCGGGCATTCAGGCGCCGCGATTTAGGCGCTGGCCATTCAGGCGCCGCGATTTAGGCGCTGGCCATTCAGGCCCCGGGTATTTAGGCGCTGGCCATTCAGGCCCCGGACAACAGTTCGTTAATGACCTTGGGACTCTTGAACCTTCGGCCGGACTGGAGGCTGGCCATGGTTCGGAAAAAATTCTCGGCGGTCGCGATGTCTTCCTCGCCCAACGAGTTGGCGCTTTCCAGCCCGCCCTTGGACCCCAGGGCCGCCGCCAGCCGCCCGGACAAGGGCGTGAGCCCAAGCCCGCCCCGAAGGGAGGCGCAGCGGGAGCAAACCAAGCCCCCGGTTCGCGGGTCCCACCACCAACGCCCTTGGGCGGAAGGGGAATCGGGACCGGCCGGATCCGGTCTCCGCAAATCCGGGCGCCCGCAAACCGAGCAGTCGTCGGTGGCCTGGCCAAAGCCGGCCAGTTCCAGGTAGCGCTTGCTGAAGCAGGCCGAGAGGCGTCTGGCTTCCAGGGCCGGCGGGCTAAAGTCGGTCGTTTTGGAAAGGGCAGCCAAGTGTCTGAGCAAAAGCTTAAATGATTCTTGGGCCGGGTTCTCGTGGGCCTCGAAGGCCCGGACCAGCTCCAGGGCCCAGGCGGCCAGGGCCGCGCAAATGGGATCGGCCGGAAGCCTTGGGGCTTTTGGGTTAACCTCGCCCCGCTCGACGAAGGCCACTTCCCGGCCCGGCCTTTGGCGAAAATGGTACCAGGCGGCGGTACCCGGCCTTAGAAGGTTTCCGCCGAAGCGGCGGACGCTTTGCCGGGCGTTTTTGGCCAAGGCGGTAATTAGGCCCTTTTCCCCGGTAACGAAGGTTACCACCAGATCCGAGTCGCCCCGGGCTACCCTTTGGAGAACCACCGCCCCGAGCCTTTCGGCCGGCGGCCTGGTCGGCCGGGCCATCTTTCGGCGACCCAAGCTTCGCCTGGGGCCGCCTGGCGGGCGGCTTTGGGCCATCAGAGCACCCCGTCCAGTCCAATCTTCTCCGGCCTGGCCTCGGCGCCAAGCCCCTAGCCAGGGACCGGGCGGGGGCGAAGGGCCGATCATATAAAGTCGCGGGTTTTGACTCGCCGCAGGCCGTCCATCAGTCGGTTAAATTTAGACATGCGACATTGCGGGCAACGCTCGCGGCAATAATCGCCCGAGGCGGCCAAGGCCGTCTGTTCCCGGCGTCTCTCCCCCCGCCAGATTTCCGAAAAGGGCGCGATCAAAACGTTTCCCATGGCCCCGGTGGCCGGATCGCCGTTTAGGCGGCCGCAGAGGAAGACCGAGCCGTCGGCGGCGATTACCGCCGAAAGGCTA
>JAIRNQ010000296.1 GCA_031257955.1 Deltaproteobacteria bacterium
AACACGATAATAACGGCCGGAACCTTGGTCGGGAATACCGGATCGCTTAAGGGCGACATAGAGAATAACGCGTTCGTGGTTTATGACCAGGCGGGCGACGGTATTTATTCGGGCGAACTGACCGGGACCGGCGGCCTTACGAAGGTGGGCGATGGAAGTCTGACCCTAAGCGGCGAAAACGCTTTTAGCGGCGATAGCGCGGTCGCGGGAGGAACGCTTATCGCTGGCCGGAATGGGGCTTTCGGCACCGGGAGTTATGAGTTAAGCTCCACCGGCAAACTGGACTTGAACGACCACGATCAGTCGATAGGCGCTCTCAGCGGCTCGGGCGACATTGAGCTGGGCACCGGAAGCCTTACCCTAAACCAAACCATCAACGGTCTTTTCGAGGGTAACATAACGGGAGACGGCGGTTTGGTTAAAAACGGCGATGGCCTGCTTTATTTATTAGGCCAAAATTCTTACTCTGGCGGCACCACCATAAACGCCGGCGAAGTGATTGGGCATTCGGACAGCCTAAGTGGCGACATAAGCGTGGCCACTGCCGCGGCGCTAACGTTTTCCCAAGAGGATGACGGCGTTTTTGACGGGACTTTAAGCGGCCAAGGCGATCTGGTAAAACTCGGGGCAGGGAAGTTGGTCTTTAACAATGCCTCCGACGCCATCGGAAGCGTGACGGTAGAGGCCGGCTCTTTTATCGTGGGAGAGAGTAGTCTCAACTCGACGGCCACGTTAACGACGGATTCCATTTACGTCCAAAGCGGGGCCCTCGTGGGCGGACACGGAACGGTGGAGGCGGACGTATTCATCTTAAGCGGAGGAAGTCTCTCGCCTGGAAATTCCTACGGGGTTAACACTATCCGTGGCGATTTGACTTTAAATCCTGGGGCCTTTTTTGACGTCGAGGTCGATCCCGCCGATGAGAATAGGGGGGACAAAACCATCGTTCAAGGCACGGCTTACCTTACGGGTGCCATTGTCCGCCATTTCGGAACCGGCGGCGTCCTTGAAGATTATTTGAATAAACAGTGGACGATACTTACCGCTGATTCTTTGGACGGTACGTTCTACACCGCGGTTTCCAATTTGGCGTTCTTGGCCCCAAGCCTAAATTATACCAACACTGACGTTCTTCTGGCTTTCAATGCCATATCCGGGTTCTCCGATAGCGTGGTCACGAATAACCAGAAAGCCGTGGCCGCCAGTCTGGAGACCCTCCCGCCCTCTAGCCAGCTTTATCAGTCGGTGGTGTCTTTCGCGACCGTCCAAAACGTTGGGGCCGTAATGGATCAATTGTCAGGCGAGGTTTTTAGCTCCCTGACGCCAGGGGTTAGACACGTTGCCGCTCTGTCAAACCGGGTGGTCGTAAGGCACGCGTTCGATTTGTCTAACCTTGCCGCCGCCCGCGCCGACGCGGCCCCAGCGGCCGGCTTAGGGGACTTCGCCAACCACCGACTCTGGGTATCCCTGGGGGGCTCCTACGGCATACTTAACGGGTCCACCGACTCGGCCAAGATGACTATCAGCGGGGCGGAGCTTTCCGGCGGCTACGATTTTAATCTAGCCAACGGCTGGTTGGGCGGCTTGGTCCTTCATTTCAACGACAAAAAGTTTAACGTGGTCGATCGTGCCTCGGATATCGACGCCGACACCTACGGGGTTTCGGTTTATTTGGGCCGGAATATTGATCTGAGCCATGGGCGCCTAAGGCTTTTACTTGGGGGAAACTGGACCAGGTATAATTTTAAGAGCGAGCGCCATGTTTATCTCCCGGCCCACCAGACCCTCACGGCCAATTTCAACGGCGACTCCTACCAAGTCTTCTTTGAGGCGGCCTACGCCAAAACCCTTTCATGGGGCGGGATCATCGAACCCTACGCCTCTTTCGGTTGGACTAGCTTTAGAATTGGGGGTTTCCGCGAGAAAGGCGGTTCCGCCGCCATGATATCGCCCTCGGAACGCCAAGACAACGCCTTTTCGATTATAGGCTTGCGCGCCACCGCCCCCTTGGGCCAGCGCTTTTCGATAGACGTCGATCTCGGCTGGAGGCATGAATTCGGAAGCGTTTCCAATAAAAAATACCTAGCCTTTGCCGAGGGTGGTAACCGCTTTGGAGTTACTGGCGTATCGCCCAACCGCGACGAGCTGTTGGTTGGCCTAAGGGGTAACGTTAGCCTTAACGATAACTGGAAGCTTGGGCTCCAATATAACGGCAATTTTGGGAACAATGGCCAAAATCATGCCGGTTCGCTAATCATTTCCGCCTCTTGGTAAGCTAAAACCCATAGTTTTAAGCCAAGTTAACGGAACCAAATCATGGGCCTCGCGGCCAAACCCTGGACGCGGGGCCTTCTATATTTAGAGGCCGGGAGCCAAAAAAACCCGCGGACGATCGAAGCGATCGTCCGCGGGGTGCGACTATATTGCGTCATCGGCTAAGAGTATGGAGCCGGCAATGGGACTTGAACCCGCAACCCCCTGATTACAAATCAGGTGCTCTGCCAATTGAGCTATGCCGGCTCGGGTGGGCGTTTAAGGCCGGGCCGAAGGGGTGGTGGCTTCGGGCCCGGCGGGTGAGGGTGATCGCGGTAGCCCTTCTCTCTGGGGGGAGAGAAGGGGGGTATTAGAGGAGGGCCCGCCGGGAGAGGCGGATCTTGCCCTTGTCGATGCCCACGACCTTGACGTCGATGATGTCGCCTTCCTTGACGTAGTCGGAGACCTTCTGGACGCGTTCTTTGGCCAGCTGGGAGATATGTACCAGCCCGTCGGTTCCGGGGAGGATCTCCACGAAAGCGCCGAACTCCAACACCTTAACCACTTTGCCGGTGTAGACCTTGTCGATTTCCGGGGCCATGGTGAAGCGCTTGACGGCGGCCACGGCCGCCTCGGCCTTTTCGGCGTTGGGGGCGTAGATTGTAACCTTCCCGCTGTCTTCGACTTCCAGGCGGGAGTCGGTTTCCAGCTGGATGCTTTTGATGTTTTTGCCGCCGGGTCCGATGATGTCCTTGATCTTCTCGGGCTTAATCTCGATGGTGTAAGTCTTGGGAGCGTATTGGGAGATCTCGTTTCTGGGGGCGGTTATGGATTTACTCATGGCCTCAAGAATGTGGAGGCGGGCCTCACGGGCCTGTTCCAGGGCTTGGGTCATGATGGCCTTGGTCACTCCCTTGATCTTGATGTCCATTTGCACGGCGGTGACGCCCTTGTGGGTGCCGGCCACCTTAAAGTCCATGTCACCCAGATGATCCTCGTCGCCGAGGATGTCGGTCAGGATAACCACCCGATCGCCCTCGACCACCAGGCCCATGGCCACCCCGGCCACCGGGGCGGTTATGGGAACTCCGGCGTCCATGAGGGCCAGGGTTCCGGAGCAGACCGAGGCCATGGAGGAGGAGCCGTTGGACTCAAGGATCTCCGAGACCAGCCTGATGGTGTAAGGGAAGCTATCCTTGGGCGGGAGGACCGTGCGCAGGGCCCTTTCGGCCAAAGCCCCGTGGCCGATTTCCCGGCGGCCGGGGGCACCCAGGCGCTTAACCTCGCCGGTACTGTAGGGCGGGAAGTTGTAATGGAGCATGAAAGACTTGGAGGTGTCGCCAATGACGGTGTCGAGCCTCTGATCGTCATAGGAAGTGCCCAGGGTGGCCACGCCCAGGCTCTGGGTCTCGCCGCGGGTGAAGAGGGCCGAGCCGTGGGCCCGGGGGAGGTAGCCGACTTCGCACTCGATGGGGCGGACCTCGGTCAGGGAGCGTCCGTCTATGCGCAGACCGTCGGAGAGGATGGCCCCGCGCAGGAGCTCGGCCTCCAGCTCGTGGATGGCGTGGCCTATATCGGGGCCGCCGTTGGGGTGGGCTTCGGCCAGTTCGGCCTTGACCTTATTTTTAAGTTCGGTGATTTTGGCGTGCCTGGGGAGCTTCTCCTTGGTTTTCAAGGCTTCGGCCATGTCCGGGCAGTAAATTTCTTTAACTTTGTTAATCAGCTCCAGATCCCGGACCACCTCGGGCACGTTCCTCTTGGCTCTGCCCAGCACTTTCTGAAGGTCGGTCTGGAGTTTGAGGAGCGGCTGGATGGCCTCTTGGGCCAGGAAGATGGCGTCCAGGAGATCCGATTCCGAGGCCTGTTTGGCCCCGCCCTCGACCATCACCACGGCGTCGGAGCTGGCGGCCACGATTAACACGAGCTCGGCGTCGGCCAAGAGGGACTGGACGGGGTTGACGAGTAGTTCGCCGTTGACCTTGGCCACCCGGGTGCCGGCTATGGGGCCGTCAAAGGGGATGTCGGAGATGGTCAGGGCGGCCGAGGCGGCCAGCATGGCCAAGAGATCGGGATCGTATTCATCGTCGACCGAAAGGGCCTGGGCGATGACCTGGGTTTCGTAGGTCCAGCCTTTAGGGATCAGCGGGCGGCAAGGCCTATCGATGAACCTGGAGGTTAAGGTCTCCTTCTCGGAGGGTCGCCCAATCTCTCGGCGAAAGAAGTTTCCGGGTATGCGTCCGACCGAATAGAAGCGTTCCTGGTAATCGACCGTGAGGGGCAGGAAGTCTATGCCTTCCCGCTGGTCGTTGGAGGATTGGGCGGTGGCCAATACCACGGTCTCGCCCATGGTCACCATCACGGAACCGCTGGCTTGCTTGGCGATTTTGCCGGACTCGATGGAAATCTTGGCCTCGCCGAACTTAGTTTCAATTTTCATTTTTTTCCCTTTATTCCCGGGCCCAATCGGTTTTTGGCGAATTTGGGCTCTGGGTTTCCCCGCCGCAAAGTGGGCTACCGCCGCCCTAAAAACGTTTGCCTAAACGGGGATCCTTTCCTGTCTTTATTTTCCGACTCTCACCTGTCGGCCGATGCGGTATCGTCCGGCCGTTTCGATGGCCCCCGAAGAGATCCGGCGGACCGTTTCGGGGAAGCCTTGCTGAAGGACAATAAACAAATGAGATTTTTAATAACTTTCCGGGTCCGGGCGACTTGTGCCCTGGGCCGGTTGGTGGCCCGTCCAAACCGTGGGCTTGGGAGGGTCGCGTGTTTGGGCCGCCTTGGGGCGACCGGGGGCACCTTGGGGCGACCGGGGGCCTGGGGAGGCCAAGGGTCACCCGGGTGGGATACCGGTGGCGTCAGGGATGCCCCTAGAACGGCCTGAGAGCGTCCGTAAGGCCCTGGAAGACTCCGGTGGCTAGGGGTGTACCCTTGGAAGGCCAGAAGGGCGTCTGAGCGCGTCTGGGCGGTCCTCGGGGTTTTTGGCGCCCCGAGGGGACTTTGGCCCTCGGGGTTTGGAAGCCCCGGGGGCTTTGGCCCTCGGGGTTTTGGCGCCCCGGGGCTATTGCTCCCGGAGAGACTTTAGCCCGAGGCGGCTTACTTGCGCAAGCCCAAAGAGCTTATGATTTCGCGGTAGCGGGTGACGCTTTTCCGCCTAAGATAGGCCAGTAGCCGGCGTCTTTGCCCGACCAGTTTTAAAAGGCCCCTTCTGGAGGTGTGATCCTTGTGGTGGACCTTAAAATGCTCGGTCAGGTTGGCGATCCGCTCGGTCAGAAGGGCCACTTGGACCTCGGCGCTGCCGGTGTCGGACTCGCCTCGGCGGTACTTTTCGATTAGCTCAACGGTTTTCTCTGAAGTGATGGACATGGAACTCCTTGCCTGTCTGTGGGTTGATGGGCGGCCGCTCAGGCCGTCATGAAGACCCGCAGGGGCCGCAAGAAAGGCCCCTCGGGCGTGCCGGGAACGGGTTGGCCATGGGGGCCCTGGGCCGGATCGACGATCTGGCCTATGGCCGCGAGGATTCCACCCGGCGCGATAATTTTATAGGTGCCCGCGGCCGCCGGCGGCGGGGCGAGCCTTTGCCCTTGGCTGAGGGCTTTCACCTCCGGCTCGGATAGCGACAGCTCCGGGAGGTGGGCCAAGGCCCGCCTGGGGGTTATGAGCCGTCTTCGCAATTCTTCCGGGCTTTCGGGGAGGGGCGCGGCCGAGTCAAGGCCAAAGGGCCCGGCGGTCAGTCGGCGCAGGGAGGTAAGGGCGCCCCCGCCCAGGCCCAGCGCTTGGCCCAGATCCCTGGCCAGGGACCGGACGTAATAGCCTTTGGAGACTTCGCATCTGACCGTGGCCAAGGGCGGGGCGTATTCGGTTAGCCTAAGCTCCCGGGCCGTGACCGGACGTGGTTCCAAATCGGGCTCTTTTCCGGATCTGGCCAGCTTATGGGCGGCTTTCCCGGCCACTTTTATGGCCGAAAAACTTGGCGGCTTCTGGAGGCTATCGCCGGTAAGGGCCAGCAGGGTCTCCCGGACCTCTTCGATGGACGGCCAGGGGCCGGGCCAAACGGATAGGGTTTTCCCGGTAACGTCCAGGGTGTCGGTGACTAGGCCCAAGCGGATTTGGGCCAAATAACTTTTGTCGGATTCGGCCATGAAAGCGGCCAGTTTGGTGGCCGGGCCAACCAAAACCAGCAAAAGACCGGTGGCCATGGGATCCAAGGTGCCAGTGTGCCCGCAGCTTTTGGTGTTGGCCAGTTTGCGAATCCTGGCGACCACGTCATGGCTGGTGGGGCCTTGGGGCTTGTCGATCAAAAGTAGCCCGTTTAAGGGCCTATCCGACAGGCCGGCCAGCCGGGGGCCAGAGGCGGCACCGGCAATGGCTGACCCAGACAGCGCGGGGCCGGCAACGGCGGCCCCAGACAGCGCGGGGCCGTTATGGGCGATGTCGGTCAAGCGCTTATCTCCGGGAGATCGAGCGAGTCGAGAAGGGAGAGTAGCCTCTTCAGGGCCACCTGGGGCAGGGGGCTCTCGTCGATATAAGCGGCGGCCTGTTTGTGGCCCCCGCCGCCTTGGGAGCGGGCCAGCTCACGGACGTCGATGCCCGGGCGGCTGCGCAGGCTGACCCGGGTCTTGCCCTGGCCGTTGACCCTAAAGAAAGCCACCATGTCTACCCCGTGAAGGAGGAGCGGATACTCAACCAAGCCCTCGGCCTCGGCCAGACAGGAACCGGTTTCGTTAAGCATCTCCTGGGTCAGCACCATAGTGGCCAACCGACCGTCCCGGTGGAGATCGATGGTGGTCAGGGTCTCGGTTAAAAGACGCATTCGGGTAATGGACCAGTTGCGCTTGAGGTAGTGGTTGATGTATTCGATGTCCCCGCCCTTGGAGACCAGAAACGAGGCTTGTCTCAAACATTCGGCGGTGGAGTTGGCTTGGCTGAAGGATCCCGTGTCGCTGATGAGGGCGGCCAGGAGGGCCTCGACGATGGGCGGGGTAAATTCGACTTCCAGGGCCTCAATGATCTTAAAGACCAGCTCGGCCGTGGCCGAGGCCCGTTGGTCCACGAAACTGGCCAGGCACCCGGCGGCGGCGTTATCGGCGTGGTGGTCGATCACGGCAAAGGGCGGGAAACTTACGCCGGGCAAGCGATCGGCGTCCGGCCAAACCCTTAAGGGGGTTTGGCAATCGACCAAAACCATGAGGTCGAACTTGGCGGCCAGCTCGGTGGGCAAATTCTCGCCAAAGGGCAGGGGAGCGACAAAGCTTTTGCCCATGGTTAAAAACTCTAAGCTTTTCGGGAAGGTCCCGGCGTGGCCGACGGTCACTTGGCCGCCCAAATCGCTAAGGGCCAAGCCCAAGGCCAGGGCCGAGCCCATGGCGTCGCCGTCCGGGCTCTGGTGGCCGATGATTAAGACTCTTTTGGCCTCTCTGAGACAGTCCAGGAGATTTTTGGGGGGGGCCGGGTTATAGGGGCTTGGGCTGGCCGAACTGGTCATAGGGACTCAAGGGCTCGGCCGCGGCCGTTATGGGGAGCGATAAAGGTCATCAAGGGTATCTTTCGGGGTCGTGCTTTTCTCGGGGATGCTAGCGGACAATAAAACGTGAACCCCCCGCGGGGGTTATTGGGAAGGGTCATTCCTGGGCCTCTGGGCCAAGTTCTTCCGGTGCGGGCCCTTCTGGGACGGATTCGTCCCGGTCTTCGGCCGGGTCGGTCCCGACCGATTCGGGCGGGACTATCTGGTTAAGAATCTGGCCCACCCTCTGGGCGTGCCCGGGATTTAGATCCCTTTCAAAGATAAGCCTGGGCGTGTGTTTGCGATCCAAGGTCGCGGCCAAGCTAGAGCGGACAAAGCCGTTGGCTTTGGCCAGGGCCTTATCGGCATCGGCCAAGCGGGCCTCGTCGCCAATGAGGCTGTA
>JAIRNQ010000340.1 GCA_031257955.1 Deltaproteobacteria bacterium
CGCTTTCACCGCCACGACCCGGGAGACCGACTTTCCCACGGCGGCCCCGGCCTTCCCGCATCAGCCCCGGCCTTCCCCCATCGGCCCCGACTTTCCCCATCGGCCCCGGCCTTCCCGCATCGGCACCGGCCTTCCCGCATCGGCACCGACTTTCCCGCATCAGCCCCGGCCTTCCCCCATCGGCACCGACTTTCCCGCATTGGCGCCGGCCTTCCCGCATCGGCACCGACTTTTACGCGGCGGCGTTAACGTAGCGGGAGGGGTCGCGAGAACCCTCGTCGATTTCCCGTTGTCTCCCTCCCAAAAGCTGTCAAAAAAAACACTTGCCCAGACCAGAAGACTATATTATAATTTCAAGTTACCGCTTTTGCCCGCGGTCCGTTCCCTTTGGTACGGCTTTCGGGAGAAGCCTTTCCAATCGCGATTATATTTAGGAGCTTTCTGCCATGAGCGTCATCGCCAACATAGATTACGAACAAATGCGATTCGACCTCCCTTCCTTTCGGGCCGGCGACACGGTGGCCGTTCACGTCCGAATCAAGGAAGGCGATAAGGAAAGGGTGCAGATCTTTAAAGGCGTTGTCATTCGCCGCCGCAAGGGCGCCATGGACTCCAGTTTTACCGTGAGGAAGGTCTCCAACGGCATAGGGGTTGAGCGTATCTTTCCGACCTTTTCGCCCATCATCGACAAGATTGAAATCATTACCGAGGGCAAGGTCCGCCGCTCCAGGCTTTATTACCTGCGGGCTCTCAGGGGCAAGGCGGCCAAGGTTAAGACCAAGAACAAATACATCAAGCAAGCGACCCCCAAAGCCAAAGCTTGACGGGCCCGCCCACCCCAGCCTTTTGGAGTCGGAAGTGGAGGCCGGGAGCGCCTGACCGCCGAGGCCCATGGGCCGGTCGCGAGACCGGGTCCGGGTTGGGTCCCGGCTACTCCGGTTTCTGGGAGGCTGCGGGTTGGGCGACTGTTTTTCTGTTTTGGGCCTTGGGTTCGCTTGGGTCGGGCCAATTATCGCGGGCGACCACGGTTAGGTCCCGCAGGATGTTTCCCCATGGCCGCCAAAGGACTTTTTGACAATCTTAGGGCCGTTCCCGCCAATCAGGATGGGGACGGCTTTTTTTCGGCCCTTTATCTGTTCGATCGGGCCAAGGGGCAAAGGCCTTTGGCCGGCCTCGACGAAGCCGGTCGCGGTCCCCTGGCCGGTCCCTTGGTGGCGGCGGCGGTCATTTTGCCGGAGGGCTTCGATTGCGCCGAGATCAACGATTCCAAGAAACTTTCCGCGCTTGACAGGGAAAAGGCCTTTAAGATCGTAACTTCCAACGCCCTTCACTGGGCCTTTGAAGTGATTGGCCCGGCGGAGGTGGACCGGCTAAACCCCTTGGCCGCTTCCATGCTGGCCATGGCCGAATCTCTGGCCAAGCTTCCGGTTAAGCCCAAGCTGGCCCTGGTGGACGGCAACCGCTGCCCCGAAACCGGCTGCCACTGCCTGGCAGTGGTTAAGGGCGACTCCAAGTCCCTTTCCATCGCCGCCGCCTCGATAGTGGCCAAGGTCATAAGGGACAACCTAATGCTGGAGGAGCACAAACGCTTCCCGGCCTACGGCTTCGACCGCCACAAAGGTTATGGGACCAAGGAGCACCTAAGGGCCCTGGCCGAGCATGGGCCGTCGCCCATACACCGTCTGAGCTACCGCGGGGTAAGGCCCGAAACCCCGGCCGAACCCACCGGCCCCAAGAGAGAGCCGACCCTGTTCTGAGCATGGCGAAAAAACCCCAAACAATCACCCCGTCAACCCCCGGTTTGGCCCAAGGACCTTTCCCGCCGCCTCCCCCGACGCCGGCACCGGGACCGGCCCCAAGACCGCTCCCAAGACCAGCCCCGGGACCGGCCCCGGGACTGTACTTGCTGCCCAGCCCCATTGGTAACTTGGGCGATTTGAGCGAGAGGTTCATAGAGGTCCTTTCCGCCGCCGGGGCCGTGGCCGCCGAGGACACCCGCCGGACGCTAAAATTGCTTAGCCATCTGGGCCTAAAGAAACGTATTTACGGCTACCGGGAAGAAAACCACCGGATTTTGTCGCCAAAGTTACTGCGCCATTTGGAAGACGGCGATATAGTGGCCCTATTGTCCGACGCCGGGGCCCCTGGTATCTGCGACCCAGGCGCCCTTTTGGTTACAGAGGCGAGAGAAGCCGGCTGGCCAGTCTACCCCATCCCCGGCCCCTCGGCGGTTGTCACCGCCCTGATGGCCTCGGGTTTTGAGATCTCCAGGTTTAGTTTTCTGGGTTTTTTGCCCCCCAAATCCGACGCCCGCCGCAAGGCCCTTGAAAAGGTTAAGGATAGGCCCGAAGTCCTGGTCGCCTTTATCCCGCCCCATAAACTGACGGACACTTTGGCCGATCTGCTGGCCGTCCTGGGCCCCAGGCCGGCCTTCATGGCCAGGGAAATGACCAAAGTCCATGAGGAATATTTAAGGTTAAACTTGGATGGGCTCTTGGCCGAGGTTACCGCCAACCCCCGCCGCGGGGAAGTGACCTTGGTCATAGGCCAGGACAAGGCCAAGCCAACCCAGATCGCCGGCCCGGAAAGCCTGGACGGGGACTCCCTAAAGCTCATCAACAGCGATACCAGGCCCACCAAAGACGCGGCCGCGCATTACGCCAAAGAATTCGGGATCTCCAAGAAAGACATGTATGATTTTATCTTGGGGCTGAGGGGTAATAAAAACCGAAGATCTGACGACTAAAAAGAAGATACCGACTAGAGAATAACTGCGTTTTTAATTTAAACGCATATAATAACTTATTTTATAGAGAATTTTGCAATGATAACCTAACTAACTATAGCCCAAACACGCTAAGCCTTGTCACTGCCACAGGCAAATCCCAGGACTTAGGCTTTTATTTAAAAATTTTGCCAACCGTGGTATCATTTAGGATACCAACCGAACAAGCTTCCTGGCCAGGAGGCCGGGTCTCCCCCGACGGACTGGCCAGGGTAACTCAATCGGCGGCCGGTTCCCAACGCGAACCCACCACCGGCCAAACAAGGAACGAACGAATAATGCCCATATCGACTATCGAAGAGGCCTTGGCGGACGTAAAAGCCGGCCGCATGGTCATCTTGGTTGACGACGAAAATCGGGAAAACGAAGGCGATCTAGTCCTGGCGGCCCAGCATACCACACCAGAGGCCATTAATTTTATGGTCACCCACGCCAGGGGCCTAGTCTGCCTAGCCATGACCCCGGAAAAAATCGACTCCCTAAGCCTTCCCCAAATGTCAAGGGATAACCTGTCACCTTTCCAGACGGCCTTTACCGTTTCCATAGAAGCCAGAAAGGGCGTCACCACCGGCATTTCCGCGGCCGATAGGGCCACCACCATCCTGGCCGCCGTAAACCCCGAGGCGGTTGCCTCGGATCTGGTTTCGCCGGGACATATTTTTCCCCTGCGGGCCAAGCCGGGCGGGGTTTTGGTCAGAACCGGGCAGACCGAGGGCTCGGTGGATTTGGCCCGCCTGGCCGGTCTGATACCCGCCGGGGTAATCTGCGAAGTCATGAACGACGACGGGACCATGGCCCGCATGCCCGATCTGGAGAAATTCTCCGCCAAGCACGGCATCAAAGTCATTACCGTGGCCGATCTAATCGCTTACCGCCTCAGTCACGAAAAGCTGGTGGTCATGGTGGCCAAGACCGTCCTCCCGACCGACTCGGCCCTGTTCGATCTCTACGCCTACAACACCGAAGTCGACTCCTCTGAATATTTGGCCATGACTCTGGGGGATCTCGCCTCGCCAGAGCCCATATTGGTCAGGGTCCATTCCCAATGCCTTACCGGAGACACGCTTGGCTCTAGGCGCTGCGACTGTGGGGATCAGCTACGCGAGTCGATTCGGATGATAACCGAAGCCGGGCGGGGTATACTATTATACGTCCCCCAAGAGGGACGGGGCATCGGATTGATTAACAAAATCAAAGCCTACGCCCTCCAGGATCAAGGGGCGGACACGGTGGAGGCCAATCTGGCCCTGGGCTTCGCCGAGGATCTTCGCGACTACGGCCTGGGCGCCCAGGTGTTGAGAGACCTTGGCGTAAAAAAAATGCGCCTTTTGACTAACAACCCAACCAAAATGGTCGCCTTACAAGGATATGGCCTAGAAGTGGTTGAAAGGGTACCCATCGAGGTCCCTACCAAACCGGAAAACTCCAAGTACATGGAGACCAAATGCACTAAAATGGGTCACATTCTTAAATTCTCTAAAGGGGACAAATAGGGGTCGCCATGACAACGACAATCGAAGGGCACATAAGCGCGAAGGATCTCAAATTAGCCATTGTGGTAAGCCGTTTCAATAGCTTCATCACGGATCGCTTGCTGGCCGGGGCCTGCGACGCCTATCTTCGCCACGGGGGCGACGACAAGGATCTGACCGTGATCAAGACGCCCGGGGCTTTCGAGCTGCCGCTGGTCACCCAAACCGTGGCCCAGACGAAGAAACATGAGGCCATAGTGGCCCTGGGGGCGGTTATCCGGGGCGACACCCCTCATTTCGATTACGTGGCCGCCGAATCCATAAAAGGCTTGGCCCACGTGACCTTGGCCACCGGAATCCCCATCATTTACGGTGTATTGACTTGCGACACGGTTGAGCAAGCCATCGATCGGGCCGGGACCAAATCCGGAAACAAAGGCTTCGAGGCCGCGGTCACGGCCATGGAAATGGCCGCCCTATTGCGCCAAATAACCAAATCGTAAAGCCGGGCGAAGGTTGGCCGCGTGAACCATCCCAATAAACCCGGTTCAAAATACCAAAACCGCCGCCGCTCCAGGGAGCTGGCCATGCGGTTACTGTTTCAGTTCCAGTCCAGCGGGCTTCGGCCCGAAGAAATCGTTTACTTATTTGAGCAAAACTTTAATCCCAAAAACGACTCCGAAGCCTCCCTTGAGGTGACCCAGGAAGATTTCGACAACTCCTGGCCCATGGCCAGGGAACTGTTCTTGGGCGCGGCCAAATGCGTGGAAGAGCTGGACCGGGACATACAAGGGGCCTCCAAAAACTGGAGCCTGGATCGCATGTCCCAGGTAGATTTGGCCTTACTGCGCCTGGCATATTACGAGATGCTCTTCAGGAGCGACATTCCCCTCAAGGTTAGCCTCGACGAGGCCATCGAAATCGCCAAAAGCTACGGGGATCAAGATTCCACCGCCTTCATCAACGGGATTCTGGATAAACTTCTGGCCGAGGCCAAAAAAAAGTCCACGGCCCAGGGCTGACCAGACCGGCCCTTCACCCGGTCTTTACCCGGCGGCCACTGGCCAAAGTGGCCCCCCGGCGGTCTTCCTACGGCCTCCAGACGGCCCCCCGGCCGCCTCCAGGGCCGCCCCCTGGTGCCCCGTTCCAACCAAAAACTGATTCCCTAACCCGGGGGTTACCCCGCTTTAAACCCTAAGGTGTCCCTTTGGCCCTTTCACCGATAACCCATGACCGGTTGGCAGGCCCCATCGGCGCCCGCCCATTTCGGGTCCGCCTAATTTTGGCTTGCCTCATCTCGGCCGGCCTGGTGGCCGTTTCCTTGCCAGGCTGCGGTTACAGCCTTAACTCCAGCCCTTACCGATTGGATTTAAGGGGCCAAACCCTAAGGCTGGCCGTCCCGGTGGCCGAGAACCATAGCCGATTCGGTCGCCTGGGTCCCGAGTTGACCGAGGCGGTCATCGAAAGACTCTCCGGTACCGAAGGCTTGTTTCTGGACACTGTCAACCCCGAAGCCACCCTAAAACTGACCATCACCTCCGTGGCCGTGGGCAGCGGTTCCTGGGAACCGGTCCAAACCACCTCGAGGGAAATCCCGGAGGCCTCCTCCAGCCGCACGGCCGGGGTATCGGTCATGGCCACCTTAACCAGGCCCAATCCGGACGGCGGGGCGCCCCTGGTAAAAACCAGCCAGTTTTATAATTACCGCACCTATTTGGTTAGCCGGGATCAGGGCCAGGTGGAAATGCAGGAAGCCGAAGCCCTAGACTGGGTCATTGACGACATCAGCCAAAAGATAGGCGCGATTATGTTCAACGAGTTTTAGGTTGATGAGTTCTCAGCTCCTAATGGGCCAGCCGGCCAGATTTTGGGCATCCAACGAAAAGGAAGGCGCCGTAACTTGCCAGGCCTGCTTCCATGGGTGCGACATTCCGGAAGGCCGGCGGGGCTTTTGCCAGTCCCGAGTCAACAAAAACGGCATCCTCTATAGCCTGAATTACGGTTACACTGGCTCCCTGGCCTTGGATCCCATCGAAAAAAAGCCCCTTTACCACTTCCAACCCGGCACCATGACCTTCTCGGTGGGTGCCCCCGGCTGCAATTTCACTTGCCTGGGCTGCCAAAACCACGATCTCAGCCGACCCGGCGCCGGCTGGCCCGGGACCAAATATGAATCAAACATCGTCTCCCGCTTGAACCAAATGGCCGCCGACAACGACGCCGACAGTTGGTCCTTTACTTACAGCGAACCGACCGTTTTTCTCGAATACGCCATCGATCTGGCCCAGGAGGCCTACCTAAACGGCCTCTCTTCGGTTTGGGTCACCAACGGCGCCATGTCGCCTGAGGTCCTAAAATCCCTCCCCCCGGCCGTGGCGGCCATGAACATAGACCTTAAGGGCTTCACCGAAAAATTCTACTCAGACGTTACCGGGGGCCGCCTGGCCACGGTCAAAAACAATATCGAGCTGGCCCTATCCCTGGGCATCTGGGTGGAAGTGACCACCCTCCTAATCCATGGCCTAAACGACTCCGAAAGCGAGCTTGGCGAACTTACGGCCTTCTTGGCCTCCCTCTCCCCAGATCTCCCTTGGCACGTCAGCCGTTTCTTTCCACGGCACAGACAGTCGCACCTACAGGCCACCCCGATCCCGAGCCTGGAAAAGGCCAAGGATATAGCCCTTACCAACGGCCTCCGCTACGTTTACATCGGAAACGCCTTCAACCTCGGCTACGGCGACACTGTCTGCCCAAGCTGCGGCCAGCTCCTCATATCCCGTAAAGGCTACCAGATAACCCATTATAACTTCAGCCAGACCGGCCTTTGCCCTCAATGTGGCTCCAAAATCGCCGGCCGCTGGGCCCGCGGCCTAGTCGCCCCGCAAGCCATCGCCCCCTGACCGGCCCCGTCCCGCGGCGCGGGCCCGGGCCCACCGCTACCCTTCGCCCTCCCCCTTCAATATTTGCCCAACGCCTATCCGGCCCAGCCACTCGGCGCGTCGGCGCGAAAACTCACTTCCCAAAGGACGCCCAAAATGATACACTTGCACTTTGCATGTGTGTATAATTTATTATTTGCGAAGAACGTGTAAAACAACACACAGTTCACATACACAGCAATACACCAGGTGCTGACACTGCCAAACACTTACAACTGTTCCTAGCTGAACCACCACCTTTTTTTTTAAGAATGTTTGAAGAGTATTTGAAGGCTGTTTTAAGACTATGACTCTCCGAAGACTGTTTGAAGACTATGACTCTCCGAAGACTGTTTGAAGACTGTGACTACTCGAAGACTGTTTGAAGACTATGACTCTCCGAAGACTGTTTGAAGACTATGACTCTCCGAAGACTGTTTGAAGACAATGACTCTCCGAAGACTGTTTGAAGACAATGACTCTCCGAAGACTGTTTGAAGACTATGACTCTCCGAAGACTGTTTGAAGACTATGACTCTCCGAAGACTGTTTGAAGACAGTGACTCTCCGAAGACTGTTTGAAGACAGTGA